>NZ_JJNY01000025.1:0-37639 GCF_000690035.1 Pseudoalteromonas sp. S3431 | reverse complement strand
TATCTAGTTGTTCTAAATAAAAAATTTTTAACGACGTTATAGTGCAATTTAATTCGTTAAATTGATCAAAGATTTATGCAGGTTGGTATCACATACCAACTCCATTAAATTCTTGAATATAGCAGGAGTAAAAATAGCACTGCCTGTACGCTTTTACTTAATGGAATGGGTATCAAGGGAGCTTTAAATAATAAAGCACACCACGCAATATCATAAACCTCATTAGGCCAACAATAAAATGGAATATGTAACAAAGTATTTTGAATGCGGTGAGCTGCAAAAATAGCCCTACCAATAACAATATAGTGGGTGGCTAAGGCTAACTTTTATTCTTCCCGTGGAGCGCTAAACGCTCTAGTTTTTCTTTTAATGAAGGGGGGGCAGAAGCCGCTATCGCATTTAAGTAATTAGCGGTTTGCTCACTCATTTTCCGTGAGTTGGTAACTGTAGGGCTGCCCGATTTATTCGCGGTACTTAATCGCTGAGTTGCTTGAGGATTTGCAGTTATTTTTATTTGCCCGAGCTCTGCCATTCCAGCAGCTCTAAAGTGTGAAAGCATATCCATTTTTAAATAATTAAGCCTAAGCGCGATAGGCGCAGACACAGCCTCTATCATTAGCGTGCCGTCTCGGTAATTACTAACTCGGCATTTATCACCCAATTTAGGGCCTAAAAAATCTTTTAATAAGGTTTGCTGTGTATCAAGTGCTTGGCTTTTGCCTGCATAAGCCGATAAACGATTATTTAACCCCGCCATAATATCGGTTAGCGGTTTTGGTGCATATCTATCTTTAGCCATTTTACACCTCGTAAAAACTCACTTAGACCCAGAGATAATACTCTGGGTCTAAGTATACACTGCGTATTAATACTACGCGCCGGCTATTTGCATTTGCTCTATTAGTACTGAGCCTGTTTGAATACCACCACGGCGTTCTATATCACCACCAATGGCGGAAATACCTTTAAACATGTCTTTTAAATTACCAGCAATGGTAATTTCGCTTACCGGATATTGAATTTCACCATTTTCAACCCAAAAACCAGCAGCACCACGAGAGTAGTCACCCGTTACGGTATTTACGCCCTGCCCCATTAGCTCTGTAACTAATAAGCCAGTGTCCATGGTTTTTAATAGTGCAGTTAAATCGTTATGAGTTTGCTCAACAAGCCAGTTATGTATACCGCCAGCATGTCCTGTTGGCATCATGTTCATTTTACGCGCGGCATAACTTGCTAGTAAATACGTTTGTAATTCGCCGCCTTGAATAATTTCTCTATCGAATGTTTTAACACCTTCGCTATCAAACGGTGACGATGCCAACCCTTTTAAAATATGTGGGCGCTCAGCAATATTCACACAATTACTAAATACCTGAGTGCCTAAGCTATCAAGTAAAAAACTTGATTTACGATAAAGTGCGCCACCACCAATTGCCGACACCAAGTGACCAAACAATGAATTTGCAATATCGGCTCTAAAAATAACAGGCACTTTCATTGTGCCTAACTTTTGGCTGTTTAATTTAGCCAAAGTTTCAGCTGCCGCTTCAAGACCCACTGCCGCCGCATCATTTAAACCAGCCTGATCGCGTGCAACCGTATAAGCAGAGTCGCGCTGCATATGCTCGCCATCTTGGCCTATTACCATAGTACTAATACTGTGACGAGTACGTGGAAAGCCTGCAATTAAACCGTGGCTGTTACCATAAACACGTAATCCCTGATGCGATGAAAAACTCGCACCATCAGAGTTAACAATGCGCTCGTCTGCATTTAATGCAGCTTGCTCAGCAGCATGACAAAGCTCAATACCTTCCTCAGGACTGACATCCCAAGGATGGTATAAATCTAAATCTTTAGGATTAAATTCAAGTAACTCTTTATCAGCAACGCCGTTGAATGGATCATCCGATGTAAATTTGGCTATATCAATCGCTTTTTCGACTACCGTGCGCAATGTTTTTGGATTTAAATCAGCCGTCGACGCCGAACCTTTATTGTTACCAACATATACACTAATGCCTAAGCCGCCATCTTGGTTAAACTCAATGGTTTCTACTTCACCCATTCGTGTGCTAACCGATAAACCAGACGTGCTAGACATAGCAGCTTCTGCAGCTGTAGCACCTAATTTTTTAGCATGTTCGAGTACTTCTGATACCGCATCTTTAACTTGCGATATTTGAGAATAAATTGGATCGTTTTGTTGGCTTTTCATAAATTAAGTCCTGAGCCTTAGAGGCATAATGCACGCATTTCTTATATTTAAATGCTAACACACTCAATGCATCACATCAGCTAATATTCCTAAGTATCATATTCATGTATAATGGTAAAAGTTATTTTTATTTAAGAGCACCCCATGGCAAAGAAAAAAGGCAAGCCTGCTGAAATTGAAGAAGAAATTGAATATATATCAAGAACGGAGCTTAAACGCGAAGCGCAAGAGTTTCATCAGTTAGGTACTGAAATTGCCAAAATGGGTAAAAAACAGCGCGAACGCCTGCCATTAAATGACGATTTAAAAGAAGCGATGGTTGTTGCTGATAAAATAAGTAACAAAAGCGACGCGTACCGCCGCCACTTAAACTACATCGCTAAAACACTGCGTACTGTAGAAAACATTGATGATATTAAAGCGATTATCGATGTAATGCTTAATAAAAATAACCAAGCTGAAGTATTGGTCAAAAAAATTGAGCAACTACGTTCAGACCTAATTGAACAAGGTGATGACCTTATCAATGAGACTATTGAGCAGTTCCCGTCTCTTGATCGTCAGCAAATGCGTCAATTGGTTCGTAATGCGGCAAAAGAAGCGAAAGCTGAAAAGCCGGGTAAAGGTTATAAAGAGTTATTTCAATATCTCAAAGATGCCCATACTGTTACGTATTAATTAGACCGCATTAATTGATATTTTATTAAAAAAGGTGCTTCGGCGCCTTTTTTGTTATAGATCAAACCGCCTCACTGCGTACTTTTTTATAATCCCCCCTAAATAAATACTTAGGTGCGCGTGATGATTAAACTTCCACAATGGGATGAAACCCTAATAAACAAATATAATGTGTCTGGTCCGCGTTATACCTCTTATCCCACGGCTTTATCACTGCGTGACGGGTACCAGCAACAAGACCTACTAAGCGCTATAGAATCATCAACAAGTCGCTCTCTTTCTTTATATATTCACATCCCGTTTTGTAGTCAGCTGTGCTACTACTGTGGTTGTAATAAAATAATTACCCGCCATCAATCTAAGGCAGATACGTATCTCGACTTTTTAGCAAAAGAAATTACTGCCCAAGCGCCTTTATTTAAAAGCTACACGGTTGAGCAATTACATTTGGGGGGTGGTACTCCCACCTTTTTAACCGCAAAACAAATGACCCGTTTAATTAAGCTTTTAGAGCAACACTTTAATTTTACAAGCACAACAGAGCGCGGCATTGAAATAGACCCACGCTCACTTGCCGATAATATGCTTGTTGATTTAAGAATACTTGGCTTTAACCGCGTCTCGTTTGGTATACAAGACTTTAACGATGACGTACAACTTGCTGTTAATCGCCCGCAAAATGCAAATATCGTTAAGCAATTAATTACACAAGCTCGCGAGCTGGGGTTTCAATCTATTAATGCAGATATGATTTACGGGCTTCCTCTGCAAACACCAGAGAGCTTTAGGCAAACTATAGAGCAACTTATTGAGCTAAGCCCTGATAGAGTATCAGTGTTTAACTATGCGCATTTACCAGAGCGCTTTGCCGCACAGCGTAAGATTAAAGATGCAGATTTACCCAGTGCACATAATAAGCTCACCATGTTTAAAAATACGCTGGAGCAGATGACGCAAGCAGGCTATCAATTTATTGGTATGGACCATTTTGCAAAAACTGATAATGAACTAGCTGTTGCGCAAAATGAAGGCAAGTTACATCGTAACTTTCAAGGTTATACAACACATGGAAATTGTGATTTATTAGGCTTAGGCGTGTCATCAATTTCGCAAATTGGCACTGCCATTTTACAAAATCAAAAAGAATTAAAACATTATTACCACAGCATCGAAACACAAAGCGGCAGTGCTCTTAATAAAGGAATGCACTTAACACATGATGATGTAATTCGTGCTGATGCAATTAAACAGCTCATTTGCCAATTTGAATTAAATATACAAGACTTTAGCGAAAAGCACGCGCTTATATTTAATGACTACTTTGAGGATGCATTAGTAGCGCTTGCGCCACTTATAAAAGATGAACTAGTCACTATAATTGATAATAAAATTAGCGTAACACCACGCGGAAACTTATTCATTCGTATTATTTGTATGTGCTTCGATGCTCACTTACAAAAACAAATAAATGCGACGCGTTTCTCACGGGTAATTTAACCATAAATTGTTGTGCATAAAAAAGCAGACCAAGGTCTGCTTTCTCTGAGCAGCTAGTTAAAAACTACTTTATCACTGCCTGAGGCCGCTTTAAATTCAATGATAATTTTAGCGCAATCGGCTTTAACTTCATCTTTAAGTGTTTCTTCTGCGTGCCAGCGAGCCTTATCTAACTTAAAAATCTCTTTTTTAGAGTATTTTTTACGTGCATCGTGCGTCGGCATCTCTTTAACTACCTGGTACATTTGATGAATGCCAGGATACAGCGCCGTTAAATCACGCTCGCTCTCAAAGCCATATTGAGACATAAGTACCCAAATACGTAAACAGCCTTCAGAAAACTCACACTGCTCTTCATTCATTGCACGCGCAATTAAATGAATACTATCGGCTAGTTTTGCATTTCGCTCTAAGCGAGACTTTTCAAGCTTTTGCTTTTTCTCAGTCTGCGCCTTCGCAATTAACTTTTTTTGCGCATTTAACTTATACAATAACTGACCTGCATAAAATGCCAAGCCAGCTATAATAGCAGCGCCTAAAAGTAAGGCTAAAATTACCGCGGTACTCATTAATTACCCTTATTAATTACTTGTCTTCTTCATCATCTAGCCATTCATTTGCTAGATCATTTGATAAATACTGATCAAAGTCAGAATTTGACTTGTCTTCATCACTAAAGTCATCTTCAAGCTCTGGTTCATCTTCGTCTTCAAGACCTAACAATTCACATAAAACTTGATGACGAGCAATGCGGCTATTAAAATATTTAGCATCTTTGCCTGTTAGTAATTCACCACCTTCATGGCGCTCAACTAATTTAAGTAAACGCACATCGTTCTCAAGCGCTTCAAGCTCTTGCTCTGGTGTAAACTCTGGCTGTACAACTTTTTTAAGCTCAATAGTTGGCTTCAGGTTACGTTTCATTTCTACTTTTGGTTCAACAGCAGTTGCAACCAATGGCACTGGTTTTTTACTACCAATACGCTTATCTCTAGAACCTGATTGTGAATTTTGGCTATCACCATTTAATGCATCCGGTGCATTACGCGAACCAGGCTTAGCGCCTTTGGTTTTTTTAACTCGTTGCTCTTTTAACGCACGCATCTCTTTAAGCTTATCTTGGCTTAAACGTACAGGTCCATTTGCTGGGCTTTTGCGTGACTTTTTCGTTCTACTCATATCTTGATCGTCTCACTTAAGAGGTTTTGAGCGAGGCGCAAATTAATGGGCATCGCAATGCTGGCATAGCCAGAAGAATTCAGTTTGCGCTTCAGAGGTTGGGCTTCTCTGTGTTATAGCGCCTAAACTAGCTTACTGCTAGTTATTAAACGGTGGGTATTGTAACAGGACAAATAAAAAGGCGGTAGAGAAAACATCTCTACCGCCTGCTAATCTGAGCGCCATTATCTGGACACTTCTCCCTTCGACTTTTTTTAGTCTTTATTATTTTTATTATTATCAGTCCGTATTGTTATTATTTTTACGTTCCTTGTAGCATTCCATTTTGTTTTTATTATTAAACTTCCATGAGTTTTTATTATTATCGGTCTTCCTGACTCTTTTTTATTATTTCCTTTGGTAGCACCAATCTTGTGCTATGTAGTCGTGCCGCGCTACTTTCCTTATAGCTATTTCCGTTTTTTTATTGTTTTTTTGCGACAGGGGTTAATCTACTCGTTAATAATTTTGTTACAACTAATTTATATCTTTTTTCTTACACTACATACATTAAAAAATTTAACTTATTTTAAATTACAATGAGTTAATGAAAAAAAAACATTTAAAATAAGACTTTTCTCACACCACTGCATGGTCAATGTCTTACAAAGCATAACGGTAATATCGCTAATTTCGGACACAAAAAAAGCAGCTTAAGCTGCTTTTTTATACATATTGTAGTCTATTCATTAATTAAAAATAAATAAATACGACTTTAGTGTAAACCACCTAAGTACTGAGAAAGTACTTCAATGTCTTTATCTGTTAATTTTTTTGCAATATCGCCCATCATGCCATTTAGGTCATTATGACGAGTACCATCACGGAATTTTTCAAGTTGAGACTTGATGTATCCTGGATGCTGAAAAGAAATTTTTGGAAACTTAGCAAGTGACGAACCGTTACCACGTGGACCATGACATGCTGCACATGATGGAATTCCACGCTCTGCATCGCCTGCTTTAAAAAGCATTTCGCCAACATCAACGACATCTTTAGGTGTAGCACCTTCGGTCATGTTCATTGAAGAAAAATAAGCTGCTAGATCTTTCATGTCTTGCTCGCTAAGTGGCATAGCCATAGCGCTCATTACTGGATCCATACGCCCTTCTTTGCCGCCTGACGTCATACCTAATTTTAAATCCTGAAGTTGCTTAAGGATATAATCTGGATGTTGACCTGCAATTTTAGGGTAAATATTAACCGGCGCATTACCGTCTGGGCCGTGACAAGCCGCACACGTTGCTGATTTTTCTTTACCTGCGTTTACATCGCCATCAAATGCTGTTGCGTTGCTTGCTGACAACGCACCAAGCAATATTGTTAAAGATAGTGCTATTTTTTTCATGGTGAATTCTCTGTTTCCGACCCTGTATCATCTACAATCGTGATGCTGTAATACATATATTCTACACGATAATAAATTCTCTGGCACGTTTTCTACACATATTAAGCTTATAATTTACAGGGTTTTGACTTAGATTAAGCTTTAACATGTTTTAAATGTACCATAGGTACTGTTTTTAGGTGGTTAAATACGCTTTTTAATACATCCTTTATAGTATAAAATACGTGCCCTGAGTGAATTTGGTTTACTCAACGTTATTTTTTTAAGTTTTAGGAGAGCCTGTGCTCAAATCTCGTATCAAATATAATACTGCGTCTTTCGTAACAAGCGCTCCCGACATTACTAAATTACCTGCTGATACGGGAATTGAAGTTGCGTTTGCCGGTCGTTCCAATGCAGGTAAGTCGAGTGCATTAAATGCATTAACCGATCAAAAGCTAGCACGTACAAGTAAAACACCTGGGCGTACCCAGCTAATCAATACATTCGATTTAGCGGATGTTGACGATATGCGCCTTATCGATTTGCCAGGCTATGGCTTTGCTAAAGTACCAATCGAAATGAAAAAGAAATGGCAAAAGTCGTTAGGCGAATACCTACAAAAGCGTCAAAGCTTAAAAGGTATTGTTATTTTAATGGATATTCGTCATCCATTAAAAGACTTAGACCGTGATTTAATTAACTGGGCAATTGGTAGTGAAATTCCAGTATTAGCACTATTAACTAAAGCCGACAAACTAAAGCAAGGCCCTCGTAAATCACAAGTACTGCAAGTTCGCCGTGAATTAAGCACGCTTGATGGGGATATTACAGTTCATGCATTTTCATCATTAAAAGGCACGGGTTTACCAGAAGTAGCTAAAAAGCTAGATGAATGGTTTTTAGGACCTGTGATTGCTATACCACCTACTGATGAAGTAGTCACTGACGAAACTAACCCAGAGGCTTAAGATCTGGTGTTAGGATAAATAAAACTGCTCTTTGGCAGATTTAATAAAATAGCCGAGCTTATCAGACTCGGCTTTTTCAGCCCACTGATAAAATACACTGCGTGAAACTCGCGCACTACAACCATACGGTAGCTTTAAATAAGGCACCTTTGAACCTTTGTAGTCTTTTATATGCAAGGGCTGCTGAGCGCTAACCAGCCACTGCCTAGCTAGATTATCAATACAACACAACACCTGTCCTTGCGCTGTATTTTCAAAACGCCAATCAACAATAATAAACGGCGCATCATCAACCGTTATTGTTATTTTTTCGACAGGTGTTTTTAAATAAAATTGCTCACCTTCTTTACACAATACAGAAGCAAACAACTTCACCATGGCTGGGCGTGTTATTTCGCTGCCATCGTAAAACCATTTCCCCTCATGATTAATAACAATTGGCTGCTCCCCACAATGGTTAGGCTGCCAACTATTAAAAGGTTTGCTTGGCTCGCTTAATTGCTTGCTAAGCTCACTTAAAGAAATCACTGTTTTTTAAGTGTAATTGCAAACGTAACAGGTACTGCTGTTGCAATTGAAGGTAAACCCGCTAATTTTTGCAGTTGTTTAACGCCTTCAGTTACACCAAAATCACTACTATTAATAATAATAGGTGTTAATGATGATACGGTTAAATCGCCACTTTGCGTGCTATTAACGAGTACATCAATAGCCAATGATTTTTTATTACCATGAAAATCAAGTTCCGCTTCAATACCTTTCAATACATATTGACCAGATTTTTTAAGATTACTCAGCTCTTTAGTTAAATTTGCAGTTAAAACAGCATTGGGGAATTTAGCTGCTTCAAATAATATTGCTGTTAAACGCTCATTACGAATAGGAATTAGAGTTTCGGCTGATGTTAAATCAACATTAACGCTAAACTCACCTTTATCAGAAAGCATACCTTCAAGGTTAGTAAAATGGTGAGCTTCAGCAATCGAATCTTTTTTAATTGAAACAAAGCTTAGTTGGCTTTTATCATTCACTAGCTGCCAATCGGCCTGAGCAACATTAGAAATAACTAAACTTGATAAAGAAAAACCTGCAATAGCTAATGCTTTAAACATAACGCACTCCTTAGTAATAAAATGAAAATAATAATATTACTTTGATGGTATCACCTGCGATGTACCCAAACCACCTCGAAATGACGAATGAATAATACAATAGGTATAGCGCAATAAATAATTTTTTAGATAGGATTTTCAGGTGTAAAACAAAAAACGGCCCACCAAACAAGTTGGTAGGCCGGTATAGCAAACTGGGGAGAAGCTATCAATTTGTTGCACCCTTTCAGATGCATCATCAACAGGATGTCCTACAGGATAGGACAGGCGGGACTTTAACAAAAGCACGCATTAAAATACAATCATATTCCTGTAAAACAGCTCGAATTGACGAACATATAACGATTTAATACAAATAGTTGCTTAAATTAACCTTATTTTAACTAAAGCTTGCACATAGCTAATTGAATCGCTGTTATTCGCCCTTTTACTTAAACATAAAAAAAGCGCCAAAAGGCGCTTTAATTAAAATGCTCAAATTGCATTAATGGGCTTGTTCCCAGTTGTCACCCTCGTCGGCTTCAACAATAAGTGGCACATCAAGCGCTGCAGCTTGCGACATCAGTTCACAAATATGTTTTGTATATTCTGGTGCGCAGTCTGTTTTAATTTCAAATACTAATTCATCGTGTACTTGCATTAGTAGCTTAATCGTATTTGGCGCCTGTTCGTGTACCCAACGGTTAACACTCAGCATTGCTTTTTTAATAATATCGGCGGCAGTACCTTGCATTGGTGCGTTTATAGCAGCACGTTCGGCTCCTTTCCTGCGCGCGCCATTACGTGCGTTTATTTCTGGTAAATGTAGGCGGCGACCAAATATTGTTTCAACATAGCCATTTTCAGCTGCTTTTTCGCGTGTTGTTTCCATGTACTCTAATACACCAGGAAAACGCTCAAAGTATTTATCTATGTAATGCTGCGCTTCATGGCGTGGCACATCTAGTTGACGTGCTAAACCAAATGCCGACATACCATAAATTAAGCCAAAGTTTACTGCTTTCGCCTTGCGGCGCATATCGGTAGTTACATCATCAAGCTCTACACCAAATACTTCAGCGGCAGTTGCACTGTGTACATCTAAGCCGTTAGCAAATGCATTTAATAAACCTTTGTCTTGTGAAAGGTGCGCCATAATGCGCAGCTCAATTTGACTATAATCGGCAGCGACAATTTTATAACCATCTGCAGCTATAAACGCTTCACGAATTCGACGCCCTTCTTCCGAACGAATAGGAATATTTTGTAAATTAGGATCTGTTGAACTCAAGCGCCCCGTTGCAGTAATTGCCTGATGATAAGACGTATGTACACGCTGGGTTTTCTCATTCACCATTAATGGTAATTTATCGGTGTAAGTTGATTTAAGCTTTGATAAACCACGATGCTCTATAATTACTTTAGGTAGTGGATAATCATGAGCAAGCTCTTGCAATACTTCTTCTGCGGTAGAAGGTGCACCTTTAGGTGTTTTTTTGATGATAGGCAGGCCAAGCTTTTCAAACAACAATACTTGTAGTTGCTTAGGAGAGCTTAAATTAAATGGTTCGCCTGCTATTTCAAATGCTTCTTTTTCAAGTTCAATTAAACGCTCGCCTAATCGTTGGCTGTGCGCTGCAAGCATATTGCTATCTATTGCTACACCTGTGCGTTCAATATCAGAAATCACACTAACAAGTGGCATTTCTATATCTTCGAATACAGATTTTAGCTTTTCATCAGCCGCTATTTTTGGCCAAAGCACTTCATGTAGGCGCAAAGTAATATCGGCATCTTCTGCAGCGTAAGGCGCAGCTTTTTCAAGTTCAATTTGGTTGAAGGTAAGTTGCTTTTTACCTTTGCCAGCAATATCTTCAAAGCTAATATTTTTATGGCCTAGATATTTAAGTGCTAGCGAGTCCATATCATGGCGTGTACCCACACTATTAAATACGTATGACTCAAGCATGGTGTCAAACTTAATACCATTTAGCGCAAAACCTGCATTCGCTAATACACTTTTGTCGTATTTAAGGTTTTGCCCTACTTTAGCTTTGTTTTCATCGGCCAAAATTGGACCTAGCTTTTGCATTACAAATTCAAGGCTTAGTTGATCAGGCGCACCTGGGTAGTCATGCGCTAGAGGTAAATACACAGCTTCACCCGCTTTTACGGCAAAACTCATACCCACTAATTGCGCTTTCATGTAATCAAGGCTGGTAGTTTCTGTATCAAATGCAAATAACTCGGCACTATTTAATTGCTCTATTAACGTATCAAATTGCGCTTGCGTTAAAATAGTTTCGTAATGAGCATCTTCTACTTTTGGTAATTCAGTGGCTTCGGTAGGTACAGCTAAGTGTGTTTCTGCATCTTTAGGGTTATCTAGCAACTCAGCTAACCAACGACGGAATTCGCACTCACCATATAGTGCAATTAATTCGTCTTTGTTAGGTTCTTGAAGTTTGAATGTATCAAGATCAGATTCGACTTCAACATCACACTTGATTGTCGCAAGTTCGTAGCTCAAAGGCAGATGATCAAGAGCAATTGCTAACTTTTCACCTATTTTACCCTTAATCTCACTTGCGTGATCCATTACACCTTGAAGCGAGCCATATTTTTCTAACCACTTAACCGCCGTTTTAGGCCCACAACCTTCAACACCAGGGATGTTATCGACCTTATCGCCCATTAATGCTAAGTAATCAATAATAAGTTCAGGACCTACACCAAACTTTTCAACCACAGTAAGGGGATCTGAAATACTGTCGGTCATCGTGTTTATGAGCGTAACGTGTTCATTTACAAGTTGCGCCATATCTTTATCACCAGTGGAGACGAGTACATGTCGTTTTTGCTCTGACGCTATACGTGCAAATGTGCCAATAACATCATCGGCTTCAACACCTTCGATGCTAATTAGCGGAAAACCCATCGCTTTGATAATACTGTGTATTGGTGCTATTTGTGTGCGTAAGTCATCCGGCATAGGCGGACGATTTGCCTTATACTCGCTATACATGTCGTTACGGAACGTTTTGCCTTTTGCATCAAATATAACCACCATGTGTGAGGGATCATATTGTCTGATCAAGCTTTTAAGCATGTTGATCACGCCGTAAATAGCGCCCGTAGCCTCACCTTTAGAATTAGTTAAATGCGGCGGAGAATGATAAGCACGAAATAAATATGACGAGCCATCAACTAAAATAAGTGGGTTTTCGGGGATCTGAGCCATGGTGAATTTGGATCCTAAATGCAAAAAATTAAGGTGATTGTAAGCATGCCATAAGGTAGGAAATAAAACGACTGTGAATTATCAATCATTGTCTCATTTCAACTTGAGCAAGCTGTGGATAAGTATGTAGATAACAGCCACAAAAAATTCTTCCAAAGCATAATACAATGCCTAGAAAATACTTTAACTACATGTTTTTATTTAAAAAAGATAATACGAGGTTCTTTTTTTATTCTTTTAGACCAATGTGGAAAAAGGTTTTTTAACGACTACATCCGCTGTTACTCACTTCGATTATAGTCATCCAACCCAATAACCGGACGAGTATTCTAGCACAATGGATCGAAGATCATAGCGATCCTTTATAATTTTTTTAAAGGCAAAGTGATCGCAAATGGCATAAACCGCAAAACGACTTGTACTGCGAATGATTTTTGTACTAAAAATTTATTTTCGCGAGAAATTTTGAGCATGTTAAACTTCATCCGATCGACTTATAAAAAAGACTTTAGGGGCACAAAAGCATGAAAAACGTAGCAGTAATATTAGCAGGGTCTGGTGTGTACGATGGTAGTGAAATTAATGAAGCAATTTTAACTTTATTACATATAGCCAAAAATGGCGCAACGTATCAGTGTTTTGCACCAGATATTGAGCAACTTCATACCATTAACCATTTAACAGGTGAAGTAATGCCTGATAAACGCAATGTATTAACAGAAGCTGCTCGCATTGCACGAGGTGACATTAAATCACTGATTGAACTAGACGTGACTCAGTTTGACGCATTAATTGTACCTGGCGGTTTCGGTGCTGCAAAAAACTTATGCGATTTTGCAATTAAAGGCGCAAAAGCAAATATCAATCAGGACGTCCTTAATGCTTGTAAATCATTTGCAAAAGCGAATAAGCCTGCAGGTTATATGTGTATCGCCCCCGCTTTGATCCCATTTATTTACGATAATGCCCAACTCACTATTGGTAACGATGTAGATACAGCACAAGCACTAAGCACATTAGGCGCCAAACATATTAACTGCGCAGTGGATGATGTAGTGATCGATGAAGCAAATAAGCTAGTTACCACTCCTGCTTACATGTTGGCACAATCGATTCTTGATGCGGATGCGGGGATCGCAAAACTAGTTACTAGCGTATTAACAATGAATTAATTTTGATCTTAAGATCTAAGAAGTTAATTATATGACTGATTACGCTTATTAAATTGCTCAACAAAAAACAATAAATAATTAAATTTTATTGCGTTAACGCAAAAAGTAGTCAGTTTTATTAATAAAAACGTCTCTTAGCATTTTATAAATTGGCTCAGAGAGTTATAATCGGTTTAATTTCCGTCATCTATATCGTGATTGATCACGTTCAAATCGAAGTGAGCAAGGCAAAATGAAAAAATTAACAGCTGCTGCATTATTATTGCTAGCAACCACCGCATACGCACAGCCATATGATAACTCTATGACTGAAGATGCAATTAAAAAACGTCTCGCGCCGGTTGGTGCTGTGTATCTTGAAGGTGATAAAGCAGCTGTTGCTGCAGTACCTACAGGCCCACGTTCTGGTGAGCAAGTATATCAGGGTGCATGTTTTGCATGTCATGGCACTGGTGCACTAGGCGCGCCAAAGTCAGCTGACGATTGGGCTCCACGCATAGCTAAAGGTAAAGACACTTTACTTGGGCATGCAATTAATGGTTTTAATGCAATGCCGCCAAAAGGCACTTGTATGGATTGTTCTGATGATGAGATAAGCGCTGCAATCGATTTTATGACATCTAAATAAGTATTTGTAAAATAAAAAAGGTTTACCTATGGGTAAGCCTTTTTTAATACCTTTTTAACGCTTTTAGCGCCTTAATTAGGGTAATATCCACTTGACGATCGCCGCTAAAAATGAAATTATAAGGCTAATAACTATACAATAATAATAGTCGGTTAACGTCATTGGAAGATAAACTCTCAGCATCGAGTAAGTTAGCGTATCAAAACAAGCGCCTTAAAGTGCTACTCGAAAAGTACAAACAATCCCATCACCTACAAAATGCGCTGATCCAACTATCAGAGCAAGCTAGTACTGTTGCTGAGTTAACTCTGTTATATCCCGCTATCCATGACATTTTACAAAAATATGTGCCTAGTAAAAGTTTTTATGTCGTTTTATCGAACCAAGACACACAATCATTAGAGCTTTCTTACTTTTCAGATGAAAAAGATGGAATTGCAGTTGCACTCAACCAAACAAACAGCTTTGATGAAGGCGCGACTGGCTATGTATTTAAACAAGGCAAAACAACCTGTTTTACTAAGCAGCAAATGCAAGACGCAGCTGCAAAAGGTTTATTTAAAGCATTAGGCACCCCCGCCGAGCATTGGGTTGGCGTACCTGTTTATCAGGAAAGAAATATCATTGGTGTGCTCGCTGCACAAAGTTACGATACTCGAAAAGGTTACAGTGACCAGCAAATACAATTGCTTGAGGTTATGTCACTTTACTTAGCAACAGCAATAGAGCGTGTTAAAAAACGAGAGCTATTAGAATCAGAAGTTAAAATTCGTACCCGTGCACTCACTCAGAGTAATGACGCATTAAACCTAGAAATAGAGCAACGAAAACGCGCACTTCAACGTCAACAAATTCTATTTAAAATTTCAGAATTAGCGACTCAAGCTAAAAACCTTAACGATGCTTACGTTAAAATACATGAAATAATAAAAACAATTACCTATGCAGAAAATTTATATATTGCACTTTATGATAAAGAATCTGGCTGGATCAGCTTTCCTTATTGTGTTGATGAATTTAAAGATAATACGCAACCAAGACGCTTTGCTAAAGGCTATAGTGAGCTAGTTATAAGCACCGAAGAAACACAACTTATACATCCGTGCAGAGCAAAAAAATTAATAGAGAAAGGCGTAGTACAACGAGCTAAACCAGTAAAAAAAGAGCAAATGGCCACCAGTTGGTTGGGTGCTCCACTAAAGACCTCGCAAGGAGTTATGGGTTTAATTGTTTGCCAAGCCTATTACAACAAACATATTTTTAACCAAGATGATTGCGAACTTATCACCTTTGTATCGCATCAAATTGCAGCTGTATTGCAAACCAAACTAGCTAACCAAGCAATAAAAAAAAGCCACCAAGAGCTAGAGTTTCGGGTGAGCGAAAAAACGAAAGAGTTACGTCAAACTAATTTACATTTACAAATGCAAATGGAAGAGCGAAAAAAAATAGAACAGCAGCTTTATCATGATGCACATCATGACTCTCTCACTAGTTTGCCTAATCGTAGTTTATTTTTAACACAACTAGAAAAAACGCTACAACATTTTCAACGCTTTCCTGAACATCATTTTGCTGTGTTATTTATAGATTTAGACAAATTTAAAGATATAAACGACCAGTTAGGACATCATGCCGGTGATCAATTTTTAATTAGTGTCGCAGAGCTATTTTCTCAGTGCATACGCGAGCACGATTTACTTGCTCGCTTAGGCGGGGATGAATTTGTTATTTTATTAACGCATTTAACCGAGCCACAGCAAGCGGAAGACGTTGCAAATCGTATTATTGATTTAATGAAGAAACCATTTAGTTTAAAAGGTACCTCTCTTCAAAGCGGCGCGAGTATAGGAATAACCTACTCAAAGCACGACTATACACACACAGACGAAATTATTCGCGATGCTGATGCAGCTATGTATTATGCAAAAAATTCGGGCCGAAATCGCTACGAGTTATTTCATCCACTCTTGTCACAATCAGTATCACAGCAAGAATTACATATATTGCATCATTTAGATGCATTACCAATGAGCTTTAGAAGCTCAGAAATTATTACCTTAGATGAGCAACATCAATCTGAATCATTATTTGAAGCATTTGGTGAACACCCAATACTTGGTTTTACTAGCTTTGATATTTTGAAAAAGTTTGCATCCGACAAAGAACAGCATCTTGAGGTAGAATTACAGCTACTACAACGAGCTTATGCACAAGCGCTTGAAGCTAATGTAAGTATGGCACTTGTGCCCTGCTCTTGCCTGTTATTAGAGCCTCATGAATTTACTTTATTCACCGAAGTACTGAGCAAACAAATTGGCCAAAGCCAGCTTTGTCTATTATTTGATGAGCAAGAAATTCGCCATGCATGTGCTACACAACTCGAAAATCTAAAAAAACTTCCCCAGCTTGGCTACTCCATTGGATTAAACAATTTTGCTAGAGATAGATGTGAACTTAATTTATTAACCGACGTTAACTTCGACTATTTATTACTAAGTTCAACATTTAGCAAGCGTATTCTACAGCAGGAAAGCTATGATTTTCAGTTACAAGGCGTATTAGCAATAACTAAACTTAAAACAATAAAGGTAATAGCCAAGGGCCCATCAATACTCAACTTTAGAACATTATTAGATAAACACGGTTTAGCTTTTTTTGTCGGTAAACAACATTCTCTTGTTTGCGCTGAGCAATCTCCAACAAGCACAACGCAATCACAGCTCAGCTAAGAAATTACCCTTTATAGTAGTTAATTACTCAGGTTTTTTATTAAACATAGCCCGTAAATTAGCGACTCTTGCTTGGCCTTTTTCCATGCGCTCTGCTTGCGTATTTGGCGCCTTTTTGTTTTCGAACGCGAGATCGTCCTGCGGTAACTCTTGTACAAATCGGCTTAACTCAGTTTGTGAGGTTTCACCAAATTGACGACGAATTTTTGCATAAGTAAGTGTTAACTCCTGCTGAGCACGAGTAATACCAACATAAGCTAAGCGGCGTTCTTCATCTACGTTGTCCTCATCAATACTGACCTGATGCGGAAGTAAGCCCTCTTCCATACCCACCATAAATACGTATGGGTACTCTAAGCCCTTTGATGCATGTAGTGTTGATAAGTGCACTGCATCAGTTTCATCTTCTTCTTCGTTACGCTCAAGCATATCGCGAAGGGTTAGCTTACTAACAACCTCAGCCAATGTCATTGGTTCGTTATCGGCATCACCGGTCAACATATCGGTGATCCAACGATATAGCTCGGATACGTTTTTCATGCGCATTTCAGCGGCTTTTGCGCTAGGGGACGACTCGTACAAATACGCCTCGTAGTTAATATTACGCACCAAGTCTTTAACTGCTTCGAGCGTGTCGCTTCGTACCGCGTTATCAGATAGCTCAACAACCCAACGAGCAAACCCAGCAAGCGCATTAAAGCCACGCCCTTTTAATCTGTAGCCTAAATCGTTATCAAAGCAAGTAGCAAACAAGCTCGCATGTTTTTCATTAGCAAGCGTACCAAGCTTTTCAAGGGTAACCGTACCTATTTCGCGTCGCGGTGTATTTACGATACGTAAAAAAGCATTGTCATCATCTTGATTAACTAGCAAACGTAAATACGCCATAATATCTTTAATTTCTGAGCGAGCGAAAAACGACATACCGCCACTAATTTTATAAGGGATACGGTTACTCATTAGTGATTTTTCAAAGCCACGTGCTTGATGATTACCACGATATAAAATCGCGTAATCTTTATAGCTGGTTCGCTTCATAAACTTATGTGAGATTATTTCAGCAACTACGCGCTCAGATTCATGCTCTTCATCGCGGCACCCTATTACTTTAATCGGCTCACCATAACCTAGTTCACTAAATAACTTTTTCTCTATGTCATGTGGGTTATTCGCAATTAAAATGTTAGCCGCTTTTAGTATTCGCCCTGCACTTCGATAATTTTGCTCAAGCTTTATTAGCCTAAGCCCTGGGTAGTCTTTACCTAATAACACTAAGTTTTGCGGACGTGCACCACGCCAAGAATAAATTGATTGGTCGTCATCACCTACCACGGTAAAACGGGCACGCTCGCCTACTAGCAATTTAACAAGTTGATATTGGCTTGTATTGGTATCTTGATACTCATCCACCAGCAAATATTTAAAGCGTTGCTGCCAACGCTCACGCGAAGTGGCATTATTAGTGAGTAACAAAGTAGGGATCATAATTAAATCATCAAAATCCAGTGCGTTATATGCACGTAGCTGATTTTGATAGCGAGCATAAAGCTGTGCAAACAAGGCTTTTTGCGCATCGCGCGCTTCACGTATTGCTTGCTCTGGCAGTACTAATTCGTTTTTCCAACTACCAATTTCCATTTTAAGTAGTTTGAGTAGGTCTTTGTCTTTTTTTAGTTCGTCTTCGGTGAGCTCACTAAGAAGCTGATTAGTATCTTGATCATCAAATAACGAAAAGCCAGGTTTAAACCCCAATGTGCTTAATTCTTTTTTTATTATTTCTAAACCTAGTGTATGAAACGTTGATACCCATAAACCTTTAGCGTCTTGCTTACCGAGCGTTTGCAGTACTCGCTCACGCATTTCTTTAGCTGCTTTATTGGTAAAAGTAACGGCGGCTATATTTCGCGCTTTGTACTCACATTTTTTCACTAAATAAGCGATTTTATTCGTAATAACACGGGTTTTACCAGAGCCTGCGCCTGCGAGTACTAAGCATGGACCACTAATATATTTTACGGCTTCATCTTGTTTAGGATTGAGTTTCATAACGACCAAAGAAATTTAAAAGACACACAATTTTAACGTAACCATTACTGCGAGCATAGCAATTGCCTTAATTAATTAAGGTAAAGATGATCATGTGTTAAATACCGTGGGTATAAGGTAATATTAGTTATTATCATTTAGGCAATGCCGAAGGGACAAATATGATCAACCCAGCAAAACTTGAAGAAATTGCTAAGCAAATTACTAGCAATATGCCACAAGGTGTAAAAAACCTAGCAGACACACTCGAAGGTAAAACAAAGCAAGTTTTACAAAACAAGCTTGCTGAGATGGACTTTGTGAGCCGTGAAGAATTTGATGTGCAAAGCCAAGTACTTATTCGTACTCGCGAAAAGTTAACCGAACTTGAAGCTAAAGTTGCATTGCTTGAGCAACAACTTAGCACTGAGACTGATACTGAATAATTACAAAGGCAGCTTAGGCTGCCTTTTGCGTTTTACTAAGTTTATTCAAATAGCTCATCAAGTACGTAATAAAATAACTTAGTCTGTTGCGCTAAACTCACACTCAGCATTTTTTGCGCAACTTGCTCGCCAGTTATTGGTTTGTAACGCTTTAAAAATGGAAGTCGTGTAATAACAGGAAAAATAATACTGCCTATTTTTTCTGCCACTCTAAATTGCTCACGATCACCTAACAATAAAGACGGTTGAAAAATGCTTACTTTATCAAAAGCGAGTGCTTTTATATGCTGCTCAAGCTCACCCTTCATTTTTAAATAAGGGCTATTGCTGTGCGTGTTCGCCCCGCTTGATGACACTAAACAATAATGCGTAACCCCATTACATGCCGCTAACTGCGCCGCTATAAACTGATAATCAAAATCAACTTTACGCTGAGCTTGTATCGATCCAGCTTGCTTACGGGTGGTGCCCAAACACGAAAACAATACATCACCTTTAAACAGCTCAACGTATTGAGTTAATTTTTCAAAATCAATAACATGATTAACTAGCTTTGCGTGTAAAATAGGCAAAGCCCGACGGCTCAACGTAACCACTTTGGTATAATGCTCGCTATTAAGTAGCTTATGGAGCAACTCATTACCGACCAAACCTGTAGCACCAATTAATACCGCCGTTTTAGTCATGAATTTATTTACTCTCACCCACTTTATTAAGTACGTGTTGTACTGCTCTTTTATAGCTTTGCGTTTCTTCGCTCGCGCACGTCACTACAGATTCTAGATCATGAAGATGCCCGTTTTCTAAACCATACACCCAACCATGAACGCTTAGCTCTTGGCCACGCTCCCACGCATCTTGCACTATATTAGTACGGCATACATTACGTACTTGCTCTATTACATTTAGCTCAATAAGGCGGCTTAATCGTTCGCTTTCTGGCATTGCGTCAAGTTGTTCAAGGTGCTTTTCTTTTACATCCCCTACATGGCGTAGCCAGTTGTCAATAAAGCCAAACTTTGCATTGCTTAAAACGGCTTGCACGCCACCACAACCGTAATGCCCCACAACCATGATATGTTTTACTTTTAAAACCTCTACAGCGTACTGCATAACAGATAAACAGTTATGATCGGTATGTACAACCACGTTAGCAACGTTACGATGTACAAATAATTCGCCTGGTAGTAAATCAACTATTTGATTAGCAGGTACACGAGAGTCTGAGCAACCAATCCATAAATATTCAGGATTTTGTTGCATAGATAAAATTTTAAAAAACTCAGGGTCTGCTTCACTTGTACGAGCAGCCCAACGTTTATTGTTATCGAATAAATTTTTTAACTTTCTCATTGCATCTCTTATTAAGTCGAGGGCGGAAATTTAGTGGATATTAGCAAGAATCAAAATATTGCGAGGCGTTAACTGCTTTTCACAAAACGTTTTAACGCTTACTTGATAGCCTTGCTGTTGCAAATATAAAGCACGATCGAGCACAAGCCAAACCTCAATTGCCCTTCTGAACACATGTCGAACCAGTTCAACGCGATCAGTTATTTTTTTTCGAGCCTGCCCAATAGATAAATATTTATTGTAATCAGTATCTTGAGGTATGTTTAGTGTCTTTTTTTCTGCTGCCCATCCGCAAAATGATTTAAACGAATCTGAGAATATAGCTTTATTAACCGAAGGAACACTTACGTAGTGTTGTTCGCCAGTAATCGACTTTCTTAGTGCATCAAAACCGAGTCGCCATTCTAGTTCTGTTTTGCGCACTTTTTCTAAACGAGAAGGCGCAGTAACAGTTTCTTGTAAAGCGAGCTTTAAATCGCGGTGTGTTAGGTTTAGTCCACTTTGTTTTGCAACCTCACTCATTGCAAGGTATTCATTAGCCGTAAATAAATGATAACAACAAGGTGAAAAACTAATTTGTTGTACTTTTGCTAAACTTGCTTGGCGCATAAATGTTTGGTGTAAACCTCCACATGCGTGAAGTGCTACAGCATGCATATCTGTATTAAAAAATTGAGTGATATCGTCTTTTAATACATTTGCTTGGCTAAAGTGCATTACCAAGCCTTGTTGCTGTACACTTTTTTGTCCTTGCTCGCATAAGCTTTGTTGCAGTTCAATACTATGCACATTACTTGCGCCATTAAACGCAAGCATTCGCCCTAAGTGCCCTTTACCGGCGCACCATTCTAAAACTGGTTGCTTAGTATTAGGTAGTGCAGATACAAAATCTTTTAACTGCTCAAATTTACGGCCTTTAATGCCGTTACTCAGCCAAAAAGGATAATCAACTTTCGCGTGTGCGGTGCTAGGTAATTCGCATAAATTAGCGAGCTCATCAAGTTGGTTTATATGATTGCTAAAAAATTGATATAGTTTATCTTGATCATTATCAAGTGCGATTACTTGATCATCCGTTAGATTATTGAGTGTGTCTTGCAGATCTTCCCAAGGAATCGCGTCAAAATCAAACGCAGTGCACTGCCAATAATGACGATTACGCATGAGTAATGAATCAAGTGCAAAAAATTGTTCCGCTAAAGTCATAACTGCTTAAAGTATAAAAAAGACAATTAATTATACCAGCTCGATGAACTCTCATTAAGTGGTTATTTTTTGCTGAATATTAAACGTAAATACAGAGGAATAGAAACAATACTAATAATCATCGCAGCAATTAACATCCACGATAACTGCACTTTTTCGGGTTCTTGATATTTATATATAAAATTCGCTTTCACCTCATCAAATTCATTTTGCTCAATTGCATATAGATCAGCAATTAAACGCCATTTTGCTATCGACATATGCCCTAAACTGGTCGTGGGTGGCGTTATATAATCCCTTAGTACTTCGGCCTCAAAAGCGAGCTGATGAAAACTTTTACTCGGTGCATATCTTTGCTGGGTTACCGCAATAGCTTCATCCATATTCATCATCGCATAGCGCCAGCCTTTTAGGCTTGCTTGATAAAACTTTTCCACCGTTTGCGGATTTTTTTTAAGCATACTTTCGCTGGTAAATAAAATATCTCCATATACATCCATACCATAACGCTGTGGGCATATAAGCCGGTGAGATACACCTTGCTGAGTCATGTAGTACGGCTGGTTAGTAACATACACTTGCATAGCATCTAGCTTGTTTTCAATCCAAGCCTGATCTGGATTTTCGCCATCGTAAAGTTTGAGTTTATCGACATCAACGCCACTGCGTTTAAGCATAATAAGTAGTTCGGTGCCATCATTTTTGCTCACCGCAGTGATACGTTTATTAACAAAGTCACGTGGATGAAAAATATCAGACGTGTCTTTAACCATCCAGCAGTAAGGTGAAAACTGTAATAAGGCAGCCATAGCAACAAGAGGTTGTCCATTAATACGTTGCTGTAAAATACCTGAATGTCCGACACCAAACTGTGCTTCTCCATTGGCAACAGGACCAAAAGTATCAGGCATCATTGGATTAGCTGGTTTTATAGTTACATCAAGGCCTGCTTCATTATAAAAGCCTTTTTGCTCTGCCATATAATAACCGGCAAACTGAAACTGATGCGTCCATTTTAGCTGTAATGTAACTGATTCTTGCGCCACTATGTGACTACAAAAAAAACACAATACAAAAATTAATCCTTTTAATAGCAACCAAGTGCCCTCAAAAAGTATGACGATTACCTGTAACTATATGTAAAATTTGCGATAAAGCAAGCACCCTAGTTAGGTGCCTGCCTTTAAAGAAGGACTATACTGAGGCGAGTTTTTCGGCTTTTTCTGCTTGCGGCTTTGATGTTAAAAATTGGCTAAAGCACGGATTTTGTGTTTCATCTTGTACACTGTAACCTAAACGGTTTAAGTGCTCGTTAAACATCTCATACTGACTTGGCTCAATAGCAAAACCTGCCAGTACATTCCCCATCGAACCACCGTGATTACGATAATGAAATAAGGTAATGTTCCAATTACTACCTAAAGTATCTAAAAAGCGTGCAAGCGCACCTGGATATTCAGGAAATTCAAAGCGAAGTAAGCGCTCATGTAATTGCTCTGGTGCTTTTCCGCCAACCATATAGCGCACATGTAATTTAGCGAGTTCGTTATCCGACAGGTCGCAAAATTGGTAATCATTATTTGTTAAGTCTTGCTTTAGCTCATTAAGCTCTTGCTCGCCTTGGCGCAGGGCAATACCTACAAATATTTGTGCTTCACCAGGTCCTGCATAACGGTAGTTAAACTCAGTAATAGCACGGCCACCTAAAGAAGCACAAAACTGTTTAAAACTGCCTTTTTCTTCTTTAATAGTAACCGCTAATAACGCTTCGTTTTTTTCACCCAGCGCAGTGCGCTCTGCAACATAACGCAGGCGATCAAAGTTTAAATTAGCACCCGAAAGCACAGCCGCTAAATGTAACCCTTTTAACCCTGACTGTTGGCTCCACTTTTTAAGCCCTGCCGTTGCAAGTGCACCTGAAGGCTCTGCAATTGCACGGGTAGATACAAAAATATCCTGCATGGCAGCACATATTTCGTCGCTGGTAACGGTTATAACTTCATCACAAAACTTTTGCGCTAAGCGAAATGTTTCAGTGCCAATAATTTTAACCGCTACGCCATCGGCAAAACTGCCAACGCGATCAAGCTCTACCGGTTTACCGGCTTTAAGTGCCGCTTGTAAACATGCACTTTCATCGGCTTCTACGCCAATTACTTTTATATCTGGACGCAGCGATTTAATATAAACCGCCATACCAGCAAGTAAGCCACCGCCGCCAACAGGAATAAACACAGCATCAAGCTCGTTTAATTGCTGCATTAACTCGCGCGCCACAGTACCTTGACCAACAATGACGTCAGGGTCATCAAATGGTGGAACAAATATACCGTTTCGTTGCTCTGTAAGCTCAAGCGCATGTGCTTTTGCGGCATCAAAATGATGCCCATGTAGCACAACTTCACCGCCAAGCGCGCGTACCGCGCTTACTTTTATTTCAGGCGTTGTTACTGGCATTACAATTGTAGCTTGATGCCCTAAGTGAGAAGCACTTAGTGCAACCCCTTGAGCATGATTACCCGCAGAAGCAGTAATCACCACTGAGCCTTTAGGTAATTTATTTAATTTGTTATACGCACCGCGTAATTTAAATGAATACACGGGCTGTTGGTCTTCACGCTTTAACCAAACATGGTTACCTAATTTAGCACCAAGCTCAGCCATTTCGCTGACCTCGGTAACTTTAGCCAAAGGCTCCATGTTTGCTTGAATAATAGCGCGAAAATAATCGAGCTCTTGAGAGACCATAATTAACTAAGCGCCTCCAATTTAGCTAAGTCACGCACTGCGCCTTTATCAGCACTTGTTGCAAGTAATGCATAAGCCTTTAAAGCAGACGATACATAGCGCTCACGATCAACTGGTTTGTACGCCAGTTTTCCGCGTGCTAATTGTTTTTGTTTACGTGCTTCAAGCTCTTCATCACTTAACGCTAACGTAATTTCACGGGTTGCGATATCAATAATGATTTTGTCGCCATTTTCAACATAAGCAATTGCACCACCACTTGCTGCCTCTGGTGACACATGACCAATTGATAAACCCGAAGTACCACCCGAAAAGCGACCATCAGTAATAAGTGCACATTTTTCAGCTAGGCCTTTTGATTTTAAGTAGCTAGTTGGGTATAGCATTTCTTGCATACCTGGCCCGCCTCTAGGCCCTTCATAACGAATAACAACAACATCACCGGCTTTTACTTCGTTATTTAAAATCCCTTCTACTGAATCATCTTGTGATTCGTATACAATGGCGGTGCCTTCAAAATGTAGCATTTCATCAACTACGCCAGCACTTTTTACAACACAACCATCAACAGCTAGATTACCCGAAAGCACAGCTAAACCACCGTCTTGGCGAAAAGCGTGTTCAACGCTTCGAATACACCCATTCACACGGTCATTATCGCCCTCGTCCCAACGACACTCTTGGCTCATTGCTTTAGTTGTACGAATGCCCGCAGGACCCGCACGGTAAAATTTGCGCGCCGCTTCGTTAGTAGGATCTGTTGCATCCCATTTTTTAACAAGCTCGGCCATAGTTGACCCAGCGACATGATTAACCGACATATCAACTAAGCCCGCTTTACCAAGCTCGCGTACAACTGCCATCATGCCACCAGCACGATGTACATCTTCAATATGATACTCTGGTGTTGCTGGTGCCACTTTACATAAAAACGGTGTTTTACGAGAAAGCGCATCAATGTGCGACATATCAAAATCTACGCCCGCTTCTTGCGCTGCAGCAAGTAAATGCAATACCGTATTTGACGAGCCACCCATTGCAATATCAACAACCATTGCATTCATAAAGGCTGTTTTGTTAGCAATAGCACGTGGCAATACATCTTGATTATCTTTTTGGTAATACTCACGACATAAATCAACAATACGAGCCCCCGCTTCAACATAAAGTTGTTTACGGTCTTTATGAGTCGCAAGCGTCGTGCCGTTACCCGGAAGTGCTAAACCTATTGCCTCTAACAAACAGTTCATTGAGTTTGCAGTAAACATGCCTGAACACGAACCACATGTTGGACACGCAGAGCGCTCTACTTGTTCTGAATCTGCATCACTTACCGATTCATCTGCGCCTTTAACCATGGCATCGACTAAATCAAGTTTAATGTCGATGTTAGCAAGTTTAGTTTTACCCGCTTCCATTGGGCCGCCCGATACAAATATTACCGGTATGTTTAAACGTAGCGCTGCAAGCATCATCCCAGGAGTGATTTTGTCGCAGTTTGAAATACAAATCATCGCATCGGCGCAGTGACCATTTACCATGTATTCAACCGAGTCAGCAATTAAATCGCGTGAAGGCAGCGAATAAAGCATACCGCCGTGTCCCATCGCAATGCCATCATCAATCGCAATGGTATTAAATTCTTTAGGAACGCCACCCGCTTGGGTTATCGTCTCACCCATAAGCTCACTAAGCTGATTAAGGTGTACATGCCCTGGTACAAATTGTGTAAACGAGTTAACTACGGCAATAATCGGTTTACCAAAATCAGAGTCTGTCATACCTGTTGCGCGCCATAATGCTCTTGCGCCTGCACGTTTACGTCCTTCAGTTGTTGTTGCACTTCTTAATTTAGCCATAGTTACCTCAGTTTTTGCCGCAATATAAGCGGGCATTCCTCATTCTAAAATTGGTGAATAACCGAGAGACTCAGTTACTCGTAAATTATTTTTTAATTCGTAATTACACAGCCTGTTGTTGCTGTAAATTTTGTAAAGTGACTTCTTTGACATCCACCAGCTTATTTAACTGGCTGGTTAATAGGTAAATTGGTTTATCACTATCTACCGTCATGTCTACATTATAAAAACCATCATCCATATTGAGCTGAAAATGCGTAAGGTCAAAACCACGATGACGCACCACTCGTAAAAAGCGCTCTACCGCTATACTTTGGCTTTTTAATGCAATATTTAGGCTATGTTTCATTTTGCTTTCTCCGTCATCATTTCGTCGTTAGCAGCCCCAGGTGGTACAAGTGGCCAAACATTTTCTTTATCATCAATACAGGCATGTACTATGTACGGCCCTTTACTATTAACTAATGCAGTTATCGCATCATCAACTTGATTAGCGTGAGTTATTGTTTGCCCAGGAATACCAAATACAGCGGCTAATTGAACAAAGTCTGGGTTATCCGACAGGTTAGTTTCAGAATAACGCCCTTCAAAAAATAGTTCCTGCCATTGGCGAACCATCCCTAAACGTTGGTTATCTAAAATTAATATTTTTACAGGTAAATTATTACGGCGAATCGTGGCCAACTCTTGAATATTCATCATTATTGAGCCATCGCCCGATACAGTGATAACAAAGTCATCAGGGCGTGCTACTTGTGCGCCAATAGCAGCCGGTAAACCAAAGCCCATTGTGCCTGCACCACCACTGCTTAAATGATTACTCGGGTGAGTAAACTTCATGTGTTGTGCTACCCACATTTGGTGCTGACCTACATCGCAGCACACAACCCCTGTTTTTGGCATGCGTTGGCTTAGTTGGTTTAATAAGTACGGTGCAAAAACCTTCTCACCTGGGTAGTCGTAACGCCAAGCATGCTTAATATTCATTTCTTTATTTGTATCACACCAAGCTTTAGGGGTTACAAAGCACTCAAGTGCGGGTAACGACGTTTTTAAATCAGCAATTAATGAAGCTTTAGCAGGTTTTCGCTTACCAACTTCAGCAGCATCGATATCTAAATGGATTACTTTAGCTTTAGCTGCAAATTTAGCTAAGTTACCTGTTACGCGGTCATCAAAGCGCGCCCCTATACATACAAGTACATCACATTCTTGCACTGCGATATTAGCAGCTTGACCACCATGCATACCCAACATACCTAAGTAATGTTCGTAATCTGGTAACACACTACCCAACGCTTTAAGTGTTGATACAGCTGGCATCTGCGTTTTATTTAAAAATTGCATTAGCTCGTCTTGCGCATCAGCGGCTTGTACACCACCACCTACATACGCTACAGGCTGTTTAGCCTCACTCAACAATTGATTAGCAATAGCAACTTGCTTTAAATCTAACTCTGGTAAGTATTCATCAGCTGCTAGCCAAGGTTTAAAAGGGACTTGCGCCATTTGAATATCTTTTGGGATATCGACAAGTACAGGACCTGGGCGGCCGCTTTGCGCTAAATGAATCGCTTCTTGTAATATCTCTGCTAAGTCTTCAGCTCGTTCTACCATGTAGCTGTGCTTAGTACACGAAAGCGACATACCTAGTACATCTATTTCTTGAAAGGCATCTGAACCAATAGCTGCAGTAGGCACTTGGCCAGTGATCGCCAATAATGGTACTGAGTCCATCATCGCATCAGCAAGAGCGGTTATTAAATTAGTTGCACCTGGGCCAGATGTTGCAAAACATACGCCTAATTTACGTGTGCTGCGAGCATAACCAACTGCTGCAAACCCTGCACCTTGCTCATGGCGAGTTAGGTAGTGTTTGACTGGCGCGCCATACAGCGCATCGTAAATTGGCATAATAGCTCCGCCTGGGTAGCCAAATACTTCATTTACGCCGTGTTTGGCCAATAAGTCGATTGTTAGTTCTGCGCCTGTCATTAATAAACCCTCATTCCTCAGTGACAACCCAATTACAAATTTTACCCTTAAAACTAAAAAGCCCTCCGAACGGTTAAGTGCGGAGGGCTTTTTTAATGCTTAAGTTTTTAAAGCACTACGAAGCCCTCGCGGGAATAATCACCACGATAATAATCAGGACTAGGTTAAGTGCGTTTGTAAGCATGTAATTAATACCAAATTTTGTTCAATTATCGCGAAGGTTATTCCTTCGCTTTCTTTTTATATTAGTACCGCGCTAAGCCCTTTAAGTCAACACCAAAGTTAATCTAACAAAAAGACTAAAAGGCAATTTATCAGGTTTTAAAATTCACTATATAAGCTGGTAGTGGTTTTTTTATGCTCTAATTTTATTCTCAGAAATTCACTATTCTTATATCCCTTATTTAAGGTTTGATTAATTTTTGAGAATATTTTTATAAATAAAATTATTTATCACCTTCAGGTAATGCGTAGGTTCTCTTAAGCGACTCTTAAGTGTTGTTGCATAGCATGGCGTTGTTATTTTAAACGAGCCTAAATATGAACGTAACTAGTCAAACACCAGTACAAAAAAAGCCAAATCGTAGTAAGCGGTTTTACATTCACTGTAGTGCAAATGCCTTTGTAGTGATGATTGCCTGTTATTACTGTTTAGTTATAAACATTCCTTTTATTCAAGGTTCGTTTAGCGCCATAACCTCTCTTGCATCTTTTTCATGGCTATTTTTACTTTCAGTCCCGCTACTTTTGTTATGCCTTTTAATCATTTTCTTTTCGATAGTGTCGGTTAGGTGGTTACTAAAACCAATTAACTACCTTTTACTGATAATTTCGAGTGCCGTGCTTTACGGCTCATTAAATTACGGCGTAGTGTTTGACTATTCGATGATTCAAAACACGTTCGAAACAGACTCAAGTGAAGCGCTGAGCTATTTAAATCCGCAGCTCATAGGCTTTCTACTACTGTTTTGTGCGCTACCTGTTTTTATATTAAGCAAAGTAAAAATACACTTTACCCGCCCTCACCAAGAAGCGATTAGTCGTATAAAACTTATTGTAGCGTGCTGCTCATTAATTGCTTTAGTGGTCGTAAACTTTTACGCCGACTACGCAGCCACAGGCCGCAATAACCGCATTTTGAAAAAAGAAATTATTCCCTTTCAATACCTCTCTAGCAGTTATAAATATATGCGCGATCAGCTGCTGTATACCAATATGGAATTTAAAAATATAGATGCAACACCCACTCTTATTGCGCCTAACACCACCAGCGTAACAGTTATGGTTGTTGGCGAAACCGCACGAGCAGAAAACTTTGCTTATCAAGGTTATAAGCGCAACACCACCCCTTATACACAAAAGCATAATGTAACGTATTTTAATAATGTGGCGTCTTGTGGCACCGCTACGGCTGTGTCTGTGCCGTGTATGTTTTCACTGCAAACACAAAATAACTTTGATCGATTAGCAGCCGACAACCAACAAAACCTGGTTGACTTAGCACAACAAGCTGGCAGCGACGTACTGTGGGTTGATAACAACAGTGGCTGTAAAAATGTATGCACCCGTGTTGTTAATATTGATATCCCAACCACCCCATCAGCGCTTTGCGATGGGAAATATTGTTTTGATGAAGCACTCCTTGCTCCACTTAAACGCAAACTAGCTAATTTAAGCCAAGCTAACACCGTTATTGTCCTACATATGATGGGCTCACACGGGCCAACCTACTTTAAACGCTACCCAGAAAAATTTAAGCAATTTACGCCCACGTGCGACAGAAGCGACATTCAAAACTGCTCACTCGATGAATTAGTTAATACCTACGACAACACAATTGCGTACAGCGACTTTGTTAACGCCCAGGTAATTGAGCAATTAAAAGCACTGCCAAACAACATAGATAAACAGTTTTTATATGTCTCCGATCATGGCGAATCACTTGGCGAAGGTGGGGCTTATTTACATGGTTTTCCGTATAGCTTTGCACCTAGCACACAAACGCATGTTCCTCTTTATATGTGGGCTGATGAGCATAATCAGCGCATTACCAATACCTGCTTGGCTAATTTAGACACCACTGCTGCACGCTCACACAACAATATTTTTCACACCCTTTTAAATTTAATTGGCATTAAAAGCAAAACGTATCAGGCATCACTTGATTTACTTGCTAGCTGCCAAACAACACCAAGCGAAATAAAACTATGAGTAATAAAACCGTTATAAAACGCCAAGGCTTAATGCGCCTTATTTTTACCTTAAGCCATTCTTTTAACGGCTTAAAATGGATGAGTCGATTTGAAGCGGCGTTCCAACAAGAGCTAGCACTGTTTTCGTTACTCGGTGTGTTTGTGTGGCTACAAGAAATTGCACTAAAGGATAAATTACTGCTTATAGCCAGCCTGCTTTTTGTATTGTTTGCTGAGCTGGTAAATACAGCAGTTGAGGTTGTAGTTGATAGAATTGGCAGTGAATACCATGAGCTTTCGGGGCTAGCTAAAGATATAGCCTCTGCAAGCGTGTTTATAGCTATGCTAATTGCCGCTCTTATTTGGTGGGCTGTGTTATGGGCATAAAGCTAACTTTTATACCTAAAATACAAAATGCACTTGGCCCTATATGGATTTTTGTTGTATTTACTGTTTTGGCACTTAGCTTTTTAACACTTGCTCGCTTTGGACTAAGTGTATGGCAAGGGGAGCGTGTATTTGGATTGCATGCGTGGTTATCTATATTTATAGGTGGGTTAAGAGTAGATATAGCCACTCTAAGCTACATTATTATGCCCGCATTACTACTTACTTTACTGATGCAAAGCGTAGGTTGGCAAAATAAAGTACGCGGCCTCATTAAAATTTATTTAGTGACGATGTCTGCTTTACTTGTTTTTTTTGAAGTGATTACGCCTACGTTTATAAACGAGTACGATTTACGCCCAAACCGCTTATTTATAGAATATTTAATTTACCCTAAAGAAGTCTCAAAAATGATTTTTTCAGGCTATAAGTTAGAAGTATTTATTGCTGTTATAGCACTTGTTTTAAGCTGTAAATTTGCAAGTAAAGTATTTAGCAATCAATGGCAAAGCCAGTCATCACTAACAGGCTTAAATCAATCAATTTTAGCGCTTGTTTTAGTATGCTTAACTATTTTTGGCGCCCGCAACTCATTAGGGCACAGACCACTTAACCCCGCCATGGTCTCGTTTTCTACCGATCACTTACTTAACGACTTAACCCTTAACTCACTTTATAGCGTCGCGTTTGCAGTTAAGCAACTTTCTAATGAGCAATCGAGTCAAGACTATTACGGTAAAATGCCCACCGATGAATTACTTAGTATTGTGCGTAGTAACATGCAAAATACGCAAGGCACATTTAGTGATGTAACCGCCCCTACAAAAACGTTTCATGAAGCAAGTAATATAGGTAAACCAAAAAATCTAGTCATTATTTTACAAGAAAGTTTAGGTGCTCGTTATGTAGGCACGCTTGGCGGTTTACCACTTACACCTAATATAGACGCCCTTTATAAACAAGGCTGGGGGTTTGATAATTTATACGCCACGGGTACACGTTCAGTGCGTGGTATTGAGGCGGTAATTACAGGATTTACACCAACGCCTTCGCGTGCGGTTGTTAAGCTTGATAAATCACAGCGTGACTTTTTTACCATTGCTGATTTTTTAGCGAAGAAAAATTACAACACGCAGTTTATTTATGGGGGCGAAAGCCATTTTGATAACATGCGCAGCTTCTTTTTAGGCAACGGTTTTAAAAGTATCGTAGATACAAATAATTTTAAAAAAATAGACTTTAATGGCTCGTGGGGCGCATCAGACGAAGACTTGTACGACCAAGCCAACATAGAACTTACTAAGCTTAAAAATCAAAACAAACCCTTTTTTAGTCTTATATTCTCAAGTTCTAACCATAGTCCGTATGACTTTCCTGACGATAAAATAACGCTGTACGATAAACAAAAACAAACTCGTAATAATGCTGCCAAGTATGCCGATTACGCACTAGGCACCTTTATCGAAAAAGCTAAAAAATCGAGCTACTGGGACGACACTGTATTTATAGTTATTGCCGATCACGACTCGCGCGTATCTGGGGCGAGTTTAGTACCGGTTGATCACTTTAAAATTCCGGCCGTTATTTTTGGTAAAGGTATTACCCATAAACGAGATAGCCAACTAGCCAGCCAGCTCGATATTCCTGTTACTCTACTGTCTTTAATTGGCGCAAGTGGTAAGCACCCTATGATAGGTCATGATTTATCAAAGCCAATTAGCGACAACAAACAACGCGCAATGATGCAATACGACAAAAACTTTGCCTACATGCACGATAATAAAGTGGTGGTGTTACAACCACAAAAACCAGCAACCACCTATACGTATAGCAATAACCAGCTTGTGCCATGTGAAAACGATGAGCAATTAGTAAAAAAAGCCCTAGCCCATGCGAACTTGGGTAATCTAGCCTACACAAATGGTTGGTATCATTAACCAAGTGACTTGATAATAAAGCCTTGTTAAAGTAACAAGGCTATTTTTATAAACCGAGTAAACATGAAAATCCTCGTTATTGAAGACTCTGAAGCACTAAGACGCAGCTTGCAAGTTGGCCTTAGCAACCTTGGTTTTACCGTAGATGAAACTGGTGATGGCTCAGCAGGGTTGAGTATGGCACTAAGTGGAAACTACGACCTCCTCGTACTTGATTTAATGCTACCAAGCGTTGATGGCATGAGTATTTTACAAGCACTGCGCAGCAGTAATAGCCAAAGCCGTGTGCTAATTTTGTCAGCAAGAAGTGAGCCTCAAGATAAAATTAGCGGCCTTATGAAAGGCGCTGACGATTATTTAACTAAGCCATTTTCGTTTGAAGAACTCCATGCTCGTGTCCTTGCATTACTTCGTCGTGGTTCACTACAAAACCAACAAAATACCCTTACCGTAGGTAATTGCGTATTAGATCTGTCACTTAAAACTCTTCATTACGAGCAACATGCCATTGAGCTCACTCGCAATGAATACAAAATAATAGAATGCTTATTTAACGCCCCAGAGCGAGTATTAGGGCTCGAGCTTATAAGTGAAGCGGTGGTAGGTCAGTTTGATATGCTCTCTAAAAATGCGCTTGAAGCACACATCTCAACCATACGTAAAAAAGTAAGACAGTTTGATGGCGAGCTCCCGATAAAAAACAAACGTGGATTTGGTTATGTCGCAACAACAAAATAAAAGTCACTCAATAAGACGTAAACTCGTTAATAATATTAGCGCCGTGATCTCGGTTATTTTATTCACCATATTTTTAACCGTTGATTTAAGTGTTGATACTTGGGTGGAAGATCAGTTCAATCAGTCTTTAACTAACAAAGCTAACTACTTAAAAACCTTAGTTGAAGATGACAACAACGTAGTTGAATTTGATTTTGCTGGTGAGTTTATGTCGGAGTATGAAGCAGCTGATGCCACGGAGTTTTACCAATTATGGCATGGCAGTGATGTGTTTGAACGCTCGGACTCATTAGCGCTTTATGAAAATGCTAACCTACCTTTTTTAGAAATGCCGATAAACGAATCTAAAATTATAGATTACGAGCTTCCTAACGGGCGTGATGGCCGCGCACTTATAAGTCACTTTGTAGCCCAAAAAGACGATAGAAACCCCACTCACTCTGCTGTGTTTAATACCATGACTCTTGCGATTGCAGCGCCGACAGCCGAACTTAATAAAGTACTGATTATTATTGATGTGGTCTTTATTTTAACCTGTGTACTTGGTGTGTTTGGTGTGCGCTATTTAGTGACACGTATTGTAAATAAAGGCCTGCACCCGCTACACAACTTAAACGACCAAATTAAGTTACTCGATATTACCGGTGTTGCGCAAACAATAGAAAGCGACTTTAAAGTAGAAGAAATAGAACCAATACGTAACGAGCTAAATAAGTTTATTACCGTTAATCAGCAACTCTATAGTAATGAAAAACGCCTAACAAGCGACATTGCACACGAGCTTAAAACCCCAATAGCTGAACTAATAAGCCTCTCAGAGGTGGCTATTCGCTACCCTGACGATAAACGCATTAGCGACACCTATACCAGTGATGTGCTTAATATTTCACAGCGTATGAAAACAATTGTTAGCAACCTCTTATTATTGCAGTGCTCAAGTAGTAGTGCTATGCAATTGAATGCACAAAATATCATGCTAAATAACTTAGTAAATCAAATTATTGATGAGCTGACCTTTAAGCATCCAAGTATCAAAACGCGTTTAAATAACGAAATAAGTGGCGAACTTACGCTTAGTGTTGACGAATTTAGTTTAAGTACCATTTTATGTAACTTAATCGATAACGCACTATTTTATGGACTTCCTGAGGCGCCAATTAAATTAACTGCCGTAAATAACAGCACAAACATGAGCATCTCTGTTAGTAACAAAGTAAATAAACCACTAAGTGGTGAACAGCTCACTGCTATTTTTGACCCGCTCTATCAGCTAGATTCATCTAGAACTAATAATCAGCGCCATGGTTTAGGATTATCAATTGTACAGAGCTTATGTAACTTAAATGGCTTTACTATTACGGCCAGTAATACCGAAAACAATACGTTAACGTTTATATTAACGTTACCTCTGAAGTAAATTTAGGTTAGTATTTACACTACTAATTTTGAGATTTTAAGGACAAACCATGAATGCTCTTACCCGTATTAGCCACTTTTTTATTGTGGCATTACTTATAACATTTAGCCTTAACAGCTACGCTGCTCCTGCCTTATATAAAATAGAAAAAAATGGCGTTAGCTCTTACTTATTTGGCACCGTACACGTTGGTGATGCCAGCATGAAAGGCTTACCTAAAAATGTAACCGATGCGATTAGCGCAAGCAAAGAAGTCATTGTTGAAGTTGATATAAGCAAACTTACACCACTTGAAATGCAACAGCGCTCAATGCCATTTATGATGCTAAGTGACGGTAAAACACTGCAAACTGAGCTTTCAAAGCAAAATTATACCAAGCTAAAAGATTACTTTGCTAAAAAGTCGATTGATATTGCTATGTTTAATGGCTTAAAGCCTTGGGCTGTTATGGTGACTATGATGCAAATTGAATTTCAAAATGCAGGATATTCAGATAAAACCGGCATAGACAAGCAAGTGCTTAGTTATGCTAAAGAGCATAATATTAAAATTGGCGAGCTTGAAACCCTAGAACAACAACTACAAATGTTTGATGGCATGGCGCTATTAAGCAATGAAATGATTGAAGAAACCTTTGAGCAACTAGCCGATATTAATACTTACTTTATCAAGTTAGTTAATGCATGGAAAAGCGGTGACATGGATACACTAACCGATTACTACAACATGAGTTTTGATGACAGTAATTATGGTGAAATTAGCGAGCAAGTAATGCTAACTAACCGCAATAATAATTGGGTTAAACAACTCACACCGCGTTTAGCAAACGAGCAGCTATTTATTGCTGTAGGCGCTCTGCATTTACCTGAAAAACACGGGTTACTTAAACAACTTCGAGATAAAGGCTTTAGCGTTACTCGTCTTTAAAATAAAAATGGGTTGAGTGAATTTTCGCTCAACCTTTCTCTGAGTTTTTAATGAAAGTCTTCTATTTTTAAGTAATTCTCTATTCCTTTAATTTTGTCTGCCGCATGATGATTTACATAAATCACAGTACTTGTATTGGCAGCACAAATTTTCTCTATTAGTAGCAGTACACGTTGCCTGTTTGCTTCATCTAAGCCTAAGCAAGGTTCGTCTAAAATAAGTAATGTTGGATGCTTTACCATAGCTCGCACAATTAAAAGCATACGTTGATCGCCGTACGAAAGCTGGGTGAATGAGGTATTTTTCTTGTCACTTAAACCAATAAATGCCAGCCACTGCTTAGCAATATTAATTTGTGCATCGCTCGGTTTTTGATATAAACCTATGCTGTCGTAAAAACCTGAAATAACAGTATTTAAAGCCGATATACTTACGCGGTAATCCATATGTAGCGCGTTAGATATAAAACCAATGTGCTGTTTTATATCCCAAATACTCTCCCCGGTTCCGCGTTTAAAACCGAACACTTCAATGTCATTGTTATAACACTGTGGGTTATCACCTGTTATTAAATTTAATAGGCATGTTTTACCTGAACCGTTCGCTCCAGTAAGCTGCCAATGCTGATGCTTTTTTATAGTCCAATTGAGATTTTTGAATATGCTTACGTCACTATAACTAACTTTAGCATTACTCAATTTAACTAAGGTATTACCAGTGAATGTCTTTTGCTCTTGCTCGGCGTCAGGAGATGGCACATCCAATGAAGTATGCTCTAAATGAAGTAGTTTTAGTAAGTCACTTAATTGCTCACTACTTGGCTTTGCTAAAATATGTAACAAGCAGCCTTGGTTTACATAACCATAGTGAGTAATGAATGAAGGGATTTCGTCTAAGCGGTTTAGCACAAAAACAAAAGTAATCGTGTGGCTAAGCTCTATGAGTATTTTATTAAGTTGCTGGCAAGATTGTACGTCGAGTCCATGAAATGGCTCGTCAAGCACGACTAACTCACTATGGGAGCTGAGTGCTTTAATAAGTAGGAGTTTACGAGTTTCACCCGTTGAAAGGTCTCTAAAATGCCTATTTAGTAATGAGCTAAATTTAAATAATTTTATTAGCTGCGCTAATAACTCATCATTATTACTATGCCCTGTAAAAATAAGGTCTTTAACGAGGGAGTGCTTTTCATGCTCTAATTCTTGAGCTAGTAACTGTTTATGCGAATCTGAAGATACGAGCATAAGCTTATTAATACTACTTATACGCTTACCAGTTTCGCACTTAGCCTCACCGATTAACGCAGCTGTCAGAGCAGATTTACCAGCTCCATTAGCACCTAAAAGTAACCAATGTTCTCCTAGGTTCACTTGCCAATCTAGGTTGCATATGTCGTAACGACTTTTACCTTGCCCTTGTAAGTAACCATTAAATTGCTCAAGCGTAATTGACTGCACTAACTTTTCCTAATAAACCTTAAAACAGCAAGTTAACGTATATTAAAAGTGCTTAGCAAGCTTGTTATCTGCAAAATTAATTTATTTCACTAGGGCGTATTGACCTTTGTGGATTGAAATTTGTTCAATCTAGGGACGATTAAATCGCGGCGCGAGGTTTGTAACCTAGTGGGCT
>NZ_JJNY01000024.1:0-61842 GCF_000690035.1 Pseudoalteromonas sp. S3431 | reverse complement strand
CAACTAGATACAAAAACTTTTGCCTAGTTCTAGCGTAATTTTCTTAACGTTAAATAGACTCCATACATAAGCAGATTGGTATGATTTAATTCTAACTAACAAACGGAATCATTATGAATAAAGTAACAATGGCTGCTGCAAGTATCGCACTTGCGCTTGGCTTGGTAGGTTGTGGTGAAAAACAACAAGAAACTAAAGTAACCGACACTCCAGTAGTAACAGCACCCGCTGAAAAACCACTAGAGCTTGGTATTGAATTAGCTAATATGGATAGTTCAGTACGCGCACAAGACGATTTTTACTACCATGTAAATGGTCAGTGGTTAGCTAAAACTGAAATACCAGGTGATAAATCTAACTACGGTTCTTTTTCGCAGTTATATGATGAGTCGCAAAAAGCGATGAAAATAGCCCTTGAAAGTGCAGCCGCAAACAAAGCCGCTAAAAAAGGCAGTGATGAGTACAAAATTGGTGCATTTTATAAAAGCTATATGAATAAAAATGCGCGTAATGAGCTAGGTATTACGCCATTACAACCTTCATTAGATACAATTGATAGCGTTAAATCTAAAGCTGATTTAGTGGGTTTAATGGCTAAAATTCAAAAACAAGGCGGTACTTTACCGTTTGGTTGGTTTGTAAATAACGATGCTAAAAATTCAAGCGAGTATGCATTGTATTTATCTCAGTCGGGTCTTGGTTTACCAGATCGTGACTATTACTTAAAAGATGACGAAAAATTCACTAAAATTCGCGCTTCTTACGAGCAATACATCACTGATGTTTTAGCAAAATCAGGCGTTAAAAATGCAGCAGAAGCTGCTAAGAGCGTACTTGCATTTGAAAAAACACTAGCTGATGCTCAGTGGAGCCGTGTGCAAAGCCGTGATGCAACTAAATCTTATAACAAGATGACAGTAGCAGATGCAAGCAAGTTGATGGGTGACCTTGATTTAGCTGCATTCTTTAAAGATGCGGGCGTGAGTACAAGTGATATTATTGTACGTCAACCAAGCTATTTAGAAGCACTTGCTACTATTTACAAAGACACTGATTTAGCAACGTGGAAAAACTACTTAAAATTTCATTTTGTAAGTGGTTATGCAGAGCTACTTAGCGAAGATTTAGTTAACCTTAACTTTGACTTTTACAGCACAACACTTCGTGGCGTAAAAGAACAAGCACCTCTTTGGAAGCAAGCGGTTGATGCATCTAACAGTGTACTTGGTGAAATTTTAGGTAAGGTATACGTTAAAGATAACTTCCCGCCAGAAGCTAAAGCACGCATGGAAGAGTTAGTTGATAACGTAATTAAAGGTTATGGCGTTGCTATCGAAAATCTTGAGTGGATGAGCCCTGAAACAAAGCTTGCAGCGAAAGAAAAATTAGACAAATTTACGCCTAAGATTGGTTACCCAGACACGTGGAAAGATTACTCTGAGCTAGAGATTAACTCAGACGAGCTAGTAGGCAATTACATCCGTTATAGCGAATGGGCATACGCAGATATGATTGCTAAATTGGGTAAACCAGTTGATCGCTCTGAATGGCACATGACTCCGCAAACAGTCAATGCGTATTACAATCCAGTAAACAACGAAATTGTATTTCCAGCAGCTATTTTACAACCGCCATTCTTTAATTTAGAAGCGGATGATGCTGTAAACTACGGCGCAATTGGCGCGGTAATTGGGCATGAGCTTGGTCATGGTTTTGACGACCAAGGTGCTAAATACGACGGTGACGGTAACTTACGTAACTGGTGGAGTGAGACTGACCTTAAGCAATTTGAAGAGCGTACAGCGGCTTTAGTTGCACAGTATAACGAATATAAACCATTTGAAGATGCAAGTGTTAATGGCGAGCTAACGCTTGGCGAAAACATTGGTGACTTAGGTGGGTTAACCGTTGCGCATAAAGCGTATATGCTCTCTTTAGGTGATAAAAAAGCACCCGTGATAGATGGTTACACAGGCGATCAACGCTTCTTTATGGGTTGGTCACAAATCTGGCGTCGTAACTACCGCGATGAAGAGTTACGTAATCGTTTATTAACAGACCCTCATTCACCAAGCCACTACCGTGTAATCGGTATCTTGTCGAACATGCCTGAGTTTTACGAAGCGTTTGACGTAAAAGAAGGTGATAAAATGTATATCAAACCAGAAGATCGCGTAAAAATCTGGTAATTGCATTGCTATAAATAACAAAAAACCAGTAAGTTTTTAGCTTACTGGTTTTTTTGTATCTTGAATTTGTTCATCGACTAAGCACGCGTGCATCCATTCTTCGTTACTCAGTATGTTTTTATAAAGCGCGAGTTGGTTTTGTGCTCGCTCTAAATTATGCTCTGCATGAGATACTTTAAAGTACACATCGTTATTTAAGTAATCAGTTAAAAAACGCACACTCAACATAAGCGGCATTATTTTAGCGCCTAATAATAAGCTTTCTTGCTCTAGTATACTCATGCTGCTTTTTAATGGCGTTACATAGCCTTTAACAATGGCTGAAAATATATCTTTTCGAATAACAACGTTGTGTAAGTTTGTTGAATCCTCGGCTTCGGGGGAGCAAAATGTACGTACCATGTCACCAAAGTCATAAAGCCAAAATCCTGCCATGCAGGTGTCTAAATCAATAACTGCTTTTGCATTGTGAGTTGTATTACAAAACAGCATATTATTTATTTTTGTATCGTTATGACACACTCTAAGCGGTATTTGCTTAGCTACCTGACTAAGCTCAGTAATTAAATGCTGCTGCGTTAAGCAATATTCTATTTCGTCAGCGCAGTGCTTTACTCTATTTACAGAGTTATTTGTGATTGCGGTATTTAATTGCTCAAAGCGCATCGCTAAGTTATGAAAATCAGGAATTACAGTGTGTAGTTGTTGTGCATTAAAATCTTGTAATGCATGAGCGAATACGCCAAAGGCGTAAGCCGCTTGCTCGCTCTGCTGGGTATTTTTAACAACGTCTTCGCTGTAGCTATCGCTAATATAGTTAAGGACGCGATAATACGCATTATCAATTTTTATTAAGTGTTCGTCGTTTTGTGTAGTTATATGTTTGATTATTTCAAGAGGGTAATTATTTTGCAGTTGTTTAGCATTTAAATGCTGCTCAATCAGTTTTGCATTACTTACTAACTGAGCAGGGTTTTTAAATACCTCGGTATTAAGTTTTTGCACAATAAATTGTTTATCAATACTTGTAAGTAGCCATGTACTATTTATATGACCGCTACCAATCGCACTAACTTGAGTTAGCTCAGGGGGCAGCGTTAACAGTTCGCTTAGCTTATTTTGTATTGAGATATTCATTGTGCTCACCTATGCCCTTTTTTTATGCGTATCGGGCAACTATTTTTTCGATAATTTCAGCATTCGCTTCAGGGAAATCATAATTTTCTAATTCACTAATTGCTACCCATTCGCTAGGTTGCCCTTCAGCGCCATGTGCCTCACCGCTAAAGTTACTTACTACGTGCACATCTAATTTAACGCATTTATCGCCGTAGTCATGTTCAATCACCATCAATTGGCTAGAGCTGTGAATGGTTAGTCCAACTTCTTCAATAAGCTCGCGTTTAAGTGCAACAAACACACTTTCTCCAGCTTCAACTTTACCACCAGGAAATTCCCATAAACCGCCTTGATGTTGTTCATCTGCACGTTTACAAATGAATATAGCGTTATTTTTCTTAATAACACCAACAGCTACATGTACAATTTCTATAGTCATTACTTTAAAACTCCATAAAAAAAAGCGACGCTAGCGCCGCTTTTTAATAAGCTACTGACAATATTGGGTTATTTTAATTTACCGCAACACTGTTTGAATTTTTGACCTGATTTACAAGGACAAGGGTCATTACGACCTACTTTTGGTTCTGTACGAGCCATTACTGTCGCTGTTTCTGGCGCTTCACCACCTACGTGCTCAGCTTCTTCATGTTGGTATTCGCGAGGAGCACTTTCACTTTTACGGTGCTGCTCTTCTACTTTTTCAACATCTTCTTCTGCGCGTACTTGTACTTTACTTAGAATACTTACAACATCTACTTTCAAATTTTCAAGCATTTCGGAGAACAGCTCAAACGATTCACGCTTGTACTCTTGCTTAGGATTCTTTTGCGCGTAACCACGTAAATGAATACCTTGGCGTAAATGATCCATAGCAGCCAAGTGATCTTTCCAATGCTGATCAAGGCTCTGTAGCATAATCGCTTTTTCGAATTGACGTAAAACAGAATCGCCAACTTGCTCTTCTTTTTGCTTGTATGACTGCTCAACCGCCTGCTCAATACGCTCACGAAGCTTTTCTTCGTATAGCTTATTGTCATCTGCTAACCACTGAGTAATAGGTAACTCAATTAAGAAGTCTTGTTTTAAACGCTCTTCAAGGCCAGGAATATCCCACATTTCAGCAAGGCTTTGCGGTGCAATGTACTGATCAATTGTATTGCTAAGTACGTCACCACGAATTGCAGTAATAGTTTCTGAAATATCGCCTTCTTCAAGTAGTTCGTTACGCTGAGAGTAAACAACACGACGTTGATCGTTTGCTACATCATCGTACTCAAGTAGTTGCTTACGTACATCAAAGTTACGTGCTTCTACTTTACGCTGTGCATTTTCAATCGCACGGTTAACCCATGGATGTTCAATTGCTTCACCGCGTTGCATGCCTAATTTACGCATCATGTTAGTCATACGCTCACCGGCAAATATACGCATTAGCGCATCGTCCATCGATAAGTAAAAACGGCTTGAACCAGCATCACCTTGACGACCAGAACGACCACGTAATTGGTTGTCTATACGACGAGATTCGTGACGTTCAGTACCAATGATATGTAAACCACCAGCATCAATTACTGCATCATGGCGAATTTTCCAAGCGGCTTTAATTTCAGCTATTTGTTCATCAGTCGGGTTTTCAAGTTTTTCAACTTCACTGTTCCAGTTACCACCTAACACGATATCGGTACCACGACCGGCCATGTTTGTTGCAATTGTTACTGTACCTGGTAGGCCAGCGTCTGAAACAATATCGGCTTCTTGTGCGTGGAATTTAGCATTAAGTACGTTGTGCTTAATTTTTTCTTTGCGTAAAAACTGCGATAGATACTCAGAGCTTTCAATTGAAATAGTACCAACTAGCACAGGTTGTCCGCGCTCTTGGCAATCTTTAATATCAATTAAAATAGCTTCGTATTTTTCTTCTTGCGTTAGGTAAACTAAATCGGCGCGATCGTCACGAACCATCGGCTTATTAGTTGGCATAACAACGGTATCAAGGCCGTAGATTGACTGAAATTCAAATGCTTCAGTATCGGCAGTACCTGTCATACCTGCTAATGTTTCGTATAAACGGAAGTAGTTTTGGAACGTAATAGAGGCAAGCGTTTGGTTTTCATTTTGAATTTTCACACCTTCTTTAGCTTCAACAGCTTGGTGTAAACCTTCTGACCAACGTCGACCTTCCATTGAACGACCCGTATGCTCATCGATAATGATTACTTCGTTTTCTTTTACAACGTAATCAACATCTTTTTGGTATAGCTTATGAGCACGAAGGGCGGCATAAACATGGCTTAGTAGCGTAATGCTTGCTGCTGAATAAAGCGAATCGCCTTCTTCAATTAAGCCGCGCTCAGTAAGTAGCTCTTCTACTTTAATTTGACCACGTTCTGTTAAATGAACTTGCTTAGACTTTTCATCAATCGTGTAATCGCCGTCACCTTCAATGCCTTCTTCGTCTTCTTTCTCTTGAAGCTCAAGTAAAGGCACGATGGTGTTTATTTCAGTGTATAGCTCAGAGCTATCCTCAGCTGGGCCTGAAATAATAAGGGGAGTACGTGCTTCATCAATTAAGATTGAATCCACTTCATCGACTACAGCATAGAATAATGGACGTTGAACTCGTTCATCAATGCTAAAAGCCATGTTGTCACGAAGATAGTCAAAACCAAATTCGTTATTTGTACCGTAAGTAATATCAGCAGTGTACGCTAACTTTTTCTGCTGTGGCATCATACCAGGTACGTTACAGCCTACAGTAAGGCCTAAAAATTCAAACAACGCACGGTTTGTTTCGGCATCACGCTTAGCAAGATAGTCATTCACGGTAATTACGTGAACGCCTTTACCGGTTAAACCATTTAAATAAGCAGGTAAAGTCGCTGTAAGTGTTTTACCTTCACCAGTACGCATTTCTGCGATGCGGCCTTCATGTAAAACCATGCCGCCTAATAGCTGTACGTCAAAATGGCGCATGCCATTAACGCGTTTTGACGCTTCACGCACCACGCCAAAGGCTTCAGGTAAAATATCGTCTAGACTTTGCCCGTTATCGTAACGTTCTCTAAACTCGGCTGTTTTAGCTTTTAAATCTTCATCAGAAAGCGCTTCAAGTTGCGTTTCTAGCGCATTAATTAGCGCGACCGTCTTTCTAAAGTTTTTAATAGTGCGGTCATTGCGACTACCAAAAAGCTTGGTAAATAAATTAGATATCATGATAAAACCGTTACAATGTATTCTTTGTCAGCCGAGTATCGGCTAACCCATTTTTAATAATTGGTAATTAATATATGCTTTTAAGTAACACTTAGAACATATTAATTAGCAATTTTGTATTAAACCGCTAAAAAGCACTGTTTATTACGTGCGCTACTATACCAGACTCTGCCAAACAACAAACTATCTCAATAAAAAGATCTGTATATAAAATCGAAAAATTTGATCTGGTTCGTAAAAATAACTTTGTATTACCCAATTACAGTAAAAATAGTAGCGAACTGTAAAGATATGGTGCTAAATAAATTAAAAACAAGGGGGGGCATTCATGCTTAAATTTAACGCATGGATATGAATTCTAAACGCGCTATTTTTGCACCTAATCTATTTGATTAACCAACAACAATACTTCAAAAATGATTGATTGGTTTTTGTAAAATAATTTTTTACATCAGTGCACATACGCTTTTGATTTAGTAGAGTGGTTATAATCATATCTAGTTTTAATTTGAATTAAAGTTAGGTTTTTACACTTGTTTTCCTTATAAAATAAAGGCTTAGGTGGAAATGAAAAATAAAAGCAATAAATTGGTAGTATTAGGTGCAGGTTGGTTAGGACATGCTTTATGCGTAAGTGCGCAAAAAGCTGATTGGCAAGTACAAGGAACGCATAGAACAGATATACACGAGTTTGATTTTGAGCGTCAGTTTGCACTTGAAGATGGGCAACTAACACATCAAATTGATTTACAAGATGCTTATTGGGTATGTGCTATTCCACCACGTAGCAGGCACAGTGAAAGTAATTATCCTGAAGCACTCACCGCAGCGCTTAAGCTTTCAAGGGAGTTAAACGCAAAGGGCTTTTTATTGTGCTCATCAACCGGGGTATACGATCAAGAGCCTGGTGTGTATAGCGAAAGTAGCGATATTTCATGCACAAACGAGCGCCAAATAAAGCTCTATGAAGCTGAAGAGCAAGTGCTTGAACAAGATGGCAAAGTACTTCGTTTAGCTGGATTACTAGGGCCTAATAGAGAACCGGGGCGTTTTGTGGCAGGCAAAGAGCTCAATACATCAAGTGAGCAAGTAGTAAATATGGTGCATCAACAAGATGTAATTAATGCTATTTTTGCGGTGATAGAGCACTGGCAAGTAGGGCAAAATATTTATAATGTGGTTAATCCTGCGCACCCCACAAAAGCTGAATATTACGCGATGAAGTGTCAGCAACATGGTGGTGAAATGCCAACGTTTACAGGAACTGATTCGGCTGAGCGCAAAGTATTAGGCTCAGCCATTGAAGCCTTAGGGTTTAGCTATCAGCACGGTATTTAATATGCTGAAGGCAGGGGACTGCTCTCTATGAAGTCGCATAGCTTACCTTCACTTAGTAATGTATTAGCAGCTTCGATATCGGGAGCAAAGTAGCGGTCTTTATCATAATAACTCACATGTTCGCGTAACAACGCTTTAGCGCTTTGCACTTTATTTGATGGTTCAAGCGGCTTTCTAAATTCTAGCCCTTGAACCGATGCTAACCATTCTATTGCCAAAACACCTTGGGTATTATTGGCCATTTCATCTAAGCGCCTTGCTGCAAAGGTTGCCATAGAAACATGATCTTCTTGATTTGCAGATGTAGGCAAGCTATCGACCGAAGCCGGATGCGCTAATGATTTGTTTTCTGACGCAAGCGCTGCTGCGGTAACTTGGGCAATCATAAATCCTGAATTTACACCGCCGTTTTCAACTAAAAATGGCGGTAATTTGGATAGGTTTGAATCGATAAGTAATGCAATTCGCCTTTCTGCTAATGCGCCAATTTCGGCAATTGCGATAGCTAAGTTATCGGCGGCCATTGCAACGGGCTCTGCATGAAAGTTACCTCCCGATATTATGTCGCCTACATCGGCAAAAACTAGCGGATTGTCGGTTACACCGTTCGACTCGCATAGCAACACTTCTGCAGCTTGGCGTATCTGAGTTAGGCAAGCACCTAGCACTTGAGGTTGGCAGCGAAGGCAGTATGGATCTTGTACTTTTTCACAATTGACGTGGGAATCACTAATTTGAGAGTGCGTATCGAGTAGGTCTCTAAATACTTGAGCGGTGTCTATTTGTCCGCGCTGACCACGAATATCATGAATACGTGCATCAAATGGCGCGCGACTGCCCATTGCGGCTTCTATGCTTATTGAGCCGATAACGCAGCTTTGTGCATATAGGTTCTCGCTTCTAAATAGCCCCTGAAGTGCAAACGCAGTCGACGCTTGTGTACCATTTAATAATGCTAAGCCTTCTTTGGCTGCAAGTGTTAGGGGTTCAAGTCCCGCTATTTTTAACCCTTGTGCTGCGCTAATTATTTCTCCTTTATGTCGCATTTGACCTTCAGCTAATAAAGGTAGGCACATATGCGCAAGAGGGGCTAAATCTCCCGATGCCCCCACGGATCCTTTTTTAGGCACGCATGGATATACTTCGCTACTAAGCAGCTGCATAAAAAATTGGATTACTTGCAGGCTAATACCCGAGTAGCCGCGCGAAAGCGAATTTACTTTTAAGGTGATCATTAACCTTACTGTACTGTCATCCATGTATTCGCCAATACCTGCAGCGTGTGAAAGCACAATGGAACGCTGTAATAATTCAAGTTCGTCGTCGGCAATTTTGGTATTGGCTAATAATCCAAAGCCGGTGTTAATTCCGTATACAGTGCGGTGTTCATTAATAACGTTTTGAACGGTTTGCGCGCTTGCTGCTATTTGCGACTCGGCATGTTTTGCAAGGCTTAACTTTACCGCTGAATTATTAATTTTTCTTAGTGTGTTTAAATCAAGTGTTCCGGGAGTGAGAGTAAGTTCGAACATGATCATTCCTCGTTTAACATAGGTAGGTCTAAATTTTGCTCTTTAGCGCAGTTTTTTGCTATGTCGTATCCAGCATCAGCATGGCGCATTACACCCGTTGCAGGGTCATTCCACAGTACGCGAGCAATACGCTCTTTAGCTTCATCAGTACCATCGGCAACAATAACTACACCAGAGTGCTGACTAAATCCCATGCCTACACCGCCACCATGATGAAGTGACACCCAAGTAGCGCCACTTGCGGTATTAAGCAGTGCGTTGAGTAATGGCCAATCTGATACTGCATCTGAGCCATCTTTCATGCTCTCTGTTTCGCGGTTAGGGCTGGCAACTGAGCCAGAGTCGAGGTGATCGCGACCAATAACTATAGGGGCTTTAAGTTCGCCATTTCTAACCATTTCATTAAAGGCCAATGCAAGGCGTGCTCTATCTTTTAGCCCAACCCAGCAAATACGTGCAGGTAGACCTTGGAATTGTATGCGTTCCCGCGCCATATCAAGCCAGTTATGCAAATGTGCATCATTAGGAATAAGCTCTTTTACTTTAGCGTCGGTTTTATATATATCTTCAGGGTCGCCCGATAATGCGACCCATCTAAATGGTCCAATACCTTCACAAAATAAAGGGCGAATATAGGCAGGTACAAATCCAGGAAAATCAAATGCGTTGGTAACACCCTCATCAAACGCCATTTGACGAATATTATTACCGTAATCAGTAGTGGCGGCACCGGCTTTTTGTAGTGCCAGCATAGCTTTAACTTGGACTGCCATTGATTGTTTAGCAGCTTTTACTACGGCTTTTGGATCTTGCTCACGCATTTTTGCAGCGTGCTCCATTGTCCAGCCTTGTGGTAAGTAACCATTTAATGGATCGTGAGCAGATGTTTGATCTGTGACTACATCAGGGGTAATGCCTGTTTTAACCAGTGTACTAAATACATCGGCAGCGTTACCTAGTAAACCCACTGAGAGGGCTTTACCTTTAACACATGCATTGGTTACTAATTGCAGTGCGTGTTCAAGACTTGTTGCTTTTACATCAACGTAGCCTGTTTTTATACGAAAATCGATACGGCTTTCATCACATTCAACAACCAGTGCACTAAACCCAGCCATTGTAGCTGCAAGTGGTTGCGCACCGCCCATACCACCAAGACCACCTGTTAATACCCATTTACCACTAGCGCTACCTGCAAAATGTTGCTTTGCCATAGCTACAAAGGTCTCGTAAGTTCCTTGTACTATGCCTTGCGAGCCAATATAGATCCAAGAACCCGCCGTCATTTGCCCGTACATCATCAAGCCTTTTTTATCGAGCTCGTTAAAGTGCTCCCAATTTGCCCAGTGTGGAACAAGATTTGAGTTAGCAATAAGCACGCGAGGAGCATTACTGTGGGTTTTAAATACACCAACGGGTTTTCCTGATTGTACAAGCAGGGTTTCGTCGCTTTCGAGCCTATTGAGGGTTTCTATAATTTTGTCATAACTTGGCCAATCACGAGCTGCTCGGCCAATACCACCATATACAACAAGTGCATGAGGATGCTCTGCAACTTCAGGGTCTAAGTTATTCATTAGCATGCGCTTAGCAGCTTCTGTTTGCCAGCTTTTAGCACTTATTTTATCGCCATGAGGTGCACGTATTACGCGACTTGTGTCGAGTCGGTTGTTCATGTTTTGCTCCTGTTGTATATACAAGGTGATTTGTTATAAAAAAAGCGCAGTAAGCGCTATTGTTTGTTATTTTTTAAATGTTAAGTGGCCACCTAAGCGATATTTACTGCCTGGTGATACAAGGCGCGCAAAGCTCACAATGCCTTTAACAGACCAGGTGCGTCGGATCACTTGTAAGCATGGCTCTTCATTATATAAGTTTAACCATTGGCACATTTCGCTGTTTGGCATAATGGCCTCTACTGTATGCCTTGCTTGGGTAAGTGGGGCAACACTAGATAAATATTCATGTGGTGTAAGCATGCTAAAGTCTTGTTGTAAGTAGCCAGACGCAAGGGCAGGGTTTACAAAACGCTCTTCTAGCTGCAAAGGGCTGTCGTTTTCGTTATGCACAAGTACACTTCGATATACAACACTGTCAACCTCAACACCAAGTGCAATGGCAATAGGTGCGACTGCATTTATTGATTCGAGTATGAGTACGCTACAGGTGTAGTTGCCGTTACGCTCTTTTACTTCATCAGCAATATTTTTTATTTCAAGTAATGATGACTGCGATTTAAATGTAGCTACAAATGTACCTAACCCTTGGCTGCGGGTTAAAATACCTGCCTCGGTTAGTTCGCTTAGTGCTCGGCGGGCTGTCATCCTACTTACATTAAATTGACTACTTAGTTCGTTTTCAGAGGGAACACGTTGGTTTTCTTGCCACGTACCGCTGCGAATTTTATCAACAATGAATTGTTTTATTTGCGCAAATTTAGGTGTCGTCATTAAATTTATGGTTACATTAAAAATAAACTATATAAATAAGATGACACAATTACCTTGTATATACAAGATGGGTTGTTAGACTATATTTTCATTATTCACGGTGTAAAAAGGGCTGCAACATGCAAAGCACAACACAAAATTATGAGTTAGAAGAAATCGACTTACTTTTAACTGATGCCAATATTGCCACTATGGATAGCAATATAAATGCCCCTTATGGCGCAATTGAAAATGCTGCTATAGCCATTAAAAATGGTAAAATTGCGTGGATTGGAGAGCAATCAACATTGCCTAGTTTTGATGTGTTTGCAACGCCGACATTGAGTGTAAAAGGACAATGGTTAACGCCGGGCCTAATAGACTGTCATACGCACTTAGTATTTGCAGGTTCAAGATCGCAAGAGTTTGAACAGCGCTTGCAGGGTGTAAGTTATGAGCAAATTGCAGCACAAGGCGGTGGCATAGCAAGTACGGTTAAAGCCACAAGAGCAGCCGATCGTGAACAGCTATTTGTTGATGCAAAAGATCGCTTAAATACGTTGTTAAAAGAAGGTGTAACCACCGTTGAAATAAAATCAGGCTATGGACTAGATACTGAAAACGAGATAAAAATATTAGAAGTCGCTCGTTTATTAGGTGAACATCACCCTATTGATATTAAAACTACTTTTTTAGGGGCGCATGCTCTACCGCCTGAATACAAAGGCCGTGCTGATGAATATATTGATTTGGTATGTACTGACATGCTTGATCAGGTAGTGGCTAATAATCTTGCTGATGCAGTCGATGTATTTTGTGAAAATGTAGGCTTTAGTTATTCGCAAACCAAACGTGTTTTCCAAGCAGCTAAAAAGCATAACCTCCCAGTAAAATGCCATGCTGAACAGTTATCTAATCAGCATGGTGCTGAGCTGGTGGCGCAGTTCAATGGCCTTTCGGCGGATCATATAGAGCATCTAGGTGAAGAGGGTGTAAAAGCTATGGCAGACGCTGGGACGGTAGCGGTGTTATTGCCAGGCGCATTTTATTTTTTAAGAGAAACTAAATTCCCACCTATTGAATTACTTAATCAATATAAAGTACCGATAGCTATTGCGAGTGATTTTAACCCCGGTACATCTCCCCTATGTTCAGTGCACTTAATGATGAACATGGCGTGCACATTATTTAGATTAACACCTGAGCAAGCATTAGCTGGTGTTACTCGAAATGCAGCTAAGGCTCTAGCGTTAGATGAGCGTGGTGTTTTAAAGGTTGGCGCAAGAGCTGACATTGCGCATTGGCAAATAAATCATCCGTCACAATTAAGTTACCAATTTGGCGTAAATAGACTGTTAAACTTATGGATTTTGGGTAAACTTAGTTAGTATTAATTTCGTCCATAATAAACATGCTTTTATTGAATTTTTTAGCGAGTACAAGTGGTGCTAATTTGAGTTTTTTAACCGACAGTAACTTCCCGATATTTTTTAGTGGTGCCTTGTTAATGGCGATGATCGCGTCCTTATTTACTATAAAAAATAGCGGTATGAAGTTTAGCTACCTATGCATTGCTGCTGTTGGTTTAGCAATTTTAAGTCTGGGTACTGCTTGGTTAGCTATTTTACTTGCCTTTGGGTTTTGTTTTCATTTGTGGCAGGCGTTTGAGCGTAGTAATTGGACTATGATCATCATCAGCTCGTTTGCTAGTTTGTTATTTGTTGTACTATTTTCTGCACATTTATTATTAGCAATCCCTTTATTTTGGATTGTTATCGCTATTTTATTCTTAGCTGTTGCCGGTTTTATCAGTGAAGATGAATTGGCTGAGGAAGTGATTGTCGAAGATAAAGCACAAGAAATATTTATTGAAAATTCACCACTTTCTAGCTTTGCAGACAGAAAAAAGTTACGAGAAGGCTATTATGCCTGGTGTGATGATACACCCATAAAGGCAGCACTAGTCATTATTCGCCTAGAGGGCTTTGAACAAGTTAACCAGCAAATAGGGCGAGATTTCGGTGACTTATTACTGACTCAATCAGCAAATAGAATAAAAAAACTATTAGAAAACGATGAGATTGTTGATTTAGGGTCACAAGAAAAACTGGCGCATTTAGGTGGACTTAACTTTGCCTTTATTTGTAGTTTGGCGACTCAAAATCATCTTCATGAGCACGTTATAGAGCACATTCTTGGTGCAACATTAAAACCTTTCAACGTTGCAAACTGTACCGTAGAGGTTAACGCACGAGCAAGTTATGTGGATTGCGGGGCACAAGAAAATAATTTTGATGATTTAATCTCCTACGCATATTTAGCGCTTGATAGTCACCCTCAACGAAAGGTGGTCCCGTATCATCAGCAAATGATGGTAGAGCAACTAGAGCAACAAGCACGCTTAAAAGAGTTAGCTAATATCGACTTTTCAAGTGAACTAGAGCTCTATTTTCAACCAATTATTCGTAATGATGATGGAAAAATAGAATTTTTAGAACTGTTGTTACGTTGGCAGCATCCAAAGCAAGGTATTTTATCTGCAAATAGATTTATTGATGATATTAGAATTGCAGGATTGGCTTATCCATTAGCTACTTTTGTGATAGAGCGTGCGGCAGAACTCGCAATGGCATTGCGTATAGAAGGGATAGCAATACCGCTTAGTATTAATGTATTTGGTCCTGAAATGCTTAATGAAGAGTTTGTTGAGTTTGTTGACCGCATCACAAGTGAACATCAACTTGAGGCTGGGGATTTAATTGTTGAATGCCCGTTACACATTTTTACCAATTTAGATAATAAAGGTAGGGCGATGATTGCTAGGCTCAATAACATTGGATTAAAAGTCTGTGTTGATGGGCTCGGTGATAATCCAGTACTACTGTCTAAATTACCCAATTTAGCTGTTGAGTATATTAAAGTTGCACCGTCGTTAACTGCTGATTTTAGCAATCAAAATAATATACGTAGTTTAATTAGTGGCATGGTTGAAATGCATAACCAGCAAAAGACTAAAGTTATTTTTGAGGGCGTAGAAACGTTTGAGCAACTGAGATTTGTTAAAAGTTTAAATGCTTATGCTGCACAAGGTTATTACTTTGGTCATCCATTGAGTAGTATTGGTTTAATGAGCTGGCTAAAGCAGTGGCAGTTAACACAAGGGGAATATATTCCTCCTACTTCACGGTAAATAGCAGTATTAATTTTATTTCAATAAAAGTAAGGCGTTTACTAAAGGCCTTCTTTAGCTTGTAAATAGGTATTCACTAGCGCGCTAATTACTTGCCCACAGTGTTGTATGCCATTCTCAACGTTATTTGGATGCTGATTTGGTGCAGCTTCACATAAATGTAAATACTGAGACTGACGGTTTTTAGCGGCTAAATGCACAAAGTGCTCACTGTCGTCCACGTTAAACCCACTGCACGTATAGGCACTTACTGGCATGTAAGAAATGCTGTCTAAATCTACTTCAACTCCAAGTGGTAAGTTATCAAAGCTATTTAGTGCATTATTAACGGCTTGAGTGAGTGTAATATCCCGTCTCACTTTTATCGATTGGTAGCTATTAAATTTAAAATTAGCGTTAGCCATAGCTTCAAGAATAGCTTGATTGTTTTTCAGTTCGTGTAAACCAATCACGTGATAATTATTTAAGAGTTGTTCGTTGTACGCATACCGGAAACCGTTGCCACTGTGACGGCCTTCACAGTCTCTAAAGTCGGCATGAGGATCAAAATTTATGGCATTAACCGGTGTATTTTTATATTTACTTAAAGCACGAATAATACCTAAGCAGTTATTATGCCCCCCGCCAATAATAATTGGCTCAAGACCTGCTTTAAATACAAGGGATAATACATTCTCTACTCGTTCATCGAGTTGCTGACATAAATTTCGTAATTGATTTAACTGTTTAGGCTGTTGATTATCAAGCTGCTTACTTTTTGCCATTAGATCATCAACATTGACTTCACCTAATAAAAGTACTTTTTGTGTAGCAATAAATTGATTATGAGGTTGGTTTAAAAAACGCTTTAAAAAAGCCGGCCACGCTTCGTCTGCACCGCCATTTCCTAGGTTTGCTTTGGGGCCAATATCTTCGCAAATACCGAGTAATACATAGCGAATACCAAACTGTCCGGCATCAATAAGTGCTTGTTGCACATTAACTTGAGTATCGAGCAAGGCCATTGCTTGCCAAGCTTTTTTTTCGTTTGCGCGGATAGAGCAAATCGCTTTAACCGCGCTTTCATCATATACCTTTAAATGCTTGGTCACGTTATGCTTCTACGATTTCCAATTCTAGTTCTTCAGCAGATAAAACAATGCCAGTACTGTCAGCATAAATAAAGTCGTCATCAAAAAATGATACACCAGCAAAGTTAACACCTATTGCGTCTTCGCCAGCACCTTCGCTGTCGGCAGCAACCGGTATTGAGGCAATTGCTTGAATACCTAAATCAAGTTCTTCAAGCTCATCGACATGACGTACTGCGCCGTATACAACAATGCCATTCCAGTTGTTTTCGAGTGCAAGTTCGGCTATTTCGATGTCGATAAGCGCACGACGAGTTGAACCACCGCCATCAATAAGAAGCACTAAGCCAGTACCATCTTGAGAAAGTAATTCGCGGATCAGTTCATTATTTTCAAAACATTTAACCGTTTTAATGCGACCACCAAAACTGTGGCGACCACCAAAGTTGATGAACATTGGTTCTAGCACGTCAACCACATCAGCAAAGTGGTCGCATAAATCAGAAGTGCTGTAATCCATTATTTTATCCTCAAAAGGTACATTAATTTATACCTCAGTATACCCTCCTCATAAGCAATAACAACGACTTAATCGCAGTAAATTTAGGCAAAATAAGAAGGGAATCAATAAAAGCAACAATAGTGTCTTAAAAGCGTCACGCAATTGTTATTTACAACACCTAAGCTAAAACAGTGTTCATATATTATGCAGCTAGGAGTAAGTGATGGATGGTAATAATATGCTTAAAAAAGTAGCTCAAATAGATGAGCAATTATTTTTAACTCTGTTTAATTGTAAATCGCCTTCATGGCTGAAAGTAATCGCATTTGGACTATCAAAAAGTGGTGATGGTGGCCTTTATCTACTCATATGTGGGGCTGTATGGTGGTTAAGTAACAATGAACCATATCAGTTATTACCAGTAACTTTGCTACTCGGATTTGCGATAGAAAGACCTATCTACTTTTTAGCTAAAAATCGTTTTGCTCGGGTTCGGCCGTGCGATTGTTTAGTTACAAACGCTTACATAGTACCTAGTGATAAATTTAGTTTACCTTCAGGACACAGTGCAGCTGCATTTTTAGTCGCGATGATCTTAAGCCATTTTTTTCCTGAATATACTTGGCTACTATTTGGCTGGGCCTCGGGAGTGGCAATTTCTCGAGTTGTACTCGGGGTTCATTTTCCCGCGGATATTATTCTAGGTGCTGTGGTTGGTAGTTCATGTGCGATATTTTCTTTAGCATTAGTGGTGCCTGAATGAAAATATTATATGGTATTCAAGGTACTGGGAATGGTCATATTACTCGCGCTCGGGTCATGGCTAGTGGTTTTAAGGAATTAGGAATTGATGTTGATTATATTTTTTCGGGACGTGCTAAAAAAGACTACTTTGATATGCAAGAGTTTGGGCAGTATAAAAGTTTTCGGGGGTTATCTTTTGATACAGAAAATGGTCAAGTAAAAAGCTATCGAACAGTTAGCAATGCGCGCCCTTGTAAATTGCTTGCAGATATAAAGTCGCTCGATGTAAAACAGTATGATTTTGTACTCAATGACTTTGAGCCAGTTTCTGCATGGGCTGCAAAAAGAGCTGGAATTCCGGTTGTTGGAATTAGCCATCAGGCCGCATTTTTGTCCAGTAGTGTGCCTATGTTTAGTCGCGGGATTTTACGTAAGTCACTTATTAAATACTACGCACCAGCCAATACGTATTTAGGTGTTCATTGGCAGCCTTTCGCGCATAATATTATTCCCCCTTTTATTGCTAATCATCAACATGGCAATCCAGTGGCGGTTATGAATAAAGTATTGGTGTATTTACCTTTCGAAAATTTAGACAGCATTATAGATTATTTAAAAGACTTCCCCGAAAAAGAGTTTTATTGTTATCACCCGCACGCCTGTAATCAATCTATTGGGCATATACATTTGCGTTCCCCTTCACGCACTGGCTTTTTAAATGATTTAGCAAATACAAGTGGCGTAATAGGAAACGCAGGGTTTGAGCTTGCTAGTGAAGCATTAAAATTAGGAAAAAAATTATTATTAAAACCTTTAGACGGACAGTTTGAGCAAGGCGCTAATGCACAAACGCTACTTGCAATGGGTATGGCACATGTAATGAGTTATTTAAATCCTCAAGCGCTTGATGATTGGAATACTGCGCCACAAAATAAACAGATTAATTACCCCAGTGATCCCGCTCCTTTAATTTTTTGGCTGCTTAAAAAACAATGGAATAATACACACTCATTACATAAAGGTTTATGGGGAAGTGTGAATTTATAATGATGAAAACTAAAATTAACAACACTAAATAACTATATAAAATAAAAATTTATTAATTTAATTAGTTGCTTTGACTCAATAAGCTATAATATTAAAGCATATTTAATAAAGGCGTTTGCGATGATTTTTTTACAAAATTTAACTATTAAACGACGTTTGCAATTAAACGCAGTCGTTGTTGGTTTAGCTATGGTGATTCTTTTATGTGTGATCATTTTTGAATCACGTACAACCTTAAATTTAAATAAGACTATTCAATTAGCAGAAGAGCTTAATGTACATGCACTAGCACTGCGTAAACATGAGAAAAATTTTCTATTTTATAAGCACGAAGAAGCGTTAACTGAATTTGAAACTGATTTTAAGCAGTTAAGTAGTAAAATTACAAAATTAAAGCAATCAATGAGCCAACAAGGTATTTCTGCTGCTCAGGTTGAGCATTTTGAGCAACTAATTAATAGTTATAACAATGATTTTAATACTGTTGTTAAATTACAAAAAGAGATTGGGCTGAATCCTAAAGATGGCTTATATGGTAAGCTCAGAGCTGCTGTGCATGAAGTCGAAGTACTGCTGAAAGAGCAGCAAAACTACAAGCTTTTATCATCTATGTTGCAACTTAGGCGCTCAGAAAAAGATTTCATGCTGAGATTTGATATTAAATACCTAGGGCGTTTTAATGAAGGCATAAATACGTTTAAGCAACAGATAGCATCGACTGATCTGCTAAGCAGCTACAAAGCAAAAATAACCCCTTTGATTGATATGTATCAAAATGAGTTTGAAACACTTGTACAAGCGCAAACAGCATTAGGTTTAGACCTTAATTCTGGTGCGTTAGGTGTGATGCGAGAAAGCGTCAATAAAAGCGATGTAATTGTTACTCAAATTGTTAAAGAAACAAAACTACAAGTTGAAAAGAGTGTAGAGCAAGCACAATTTTTAGCCATTTTGGTTTTTGTAATTGCAGGTGTGATTGTTCTAGCGCTTGTTTACTTTACCAGTCACTCAATCATTGTACCTATAGAGCGTGTTTATCACACCATTAACGACATTCGTCGTAATAATGATTTAAGTGTGATGATAGAGCAAACAGGTAAAGATGAAATTACCACCATGACAATCGATTTTAATAGCCTCATTGGTGACTTTAGAAACTTAATAAATGAAGTCAACACGGCTTTAAATACGCTTAATGTAGCCACTGAGCATTTATCAGAAAGCACTGCAGCAACAAGTTCAGGTATGCAAGAGCAACTTCATGAAGCAGATATGGTAGCAACCGCGGCAACTGAAATGCAGGCGACTATTCAAGATATTTCTCATAATACCGAAGCAGCAGCCAAAAAAGCGGAATCGACCAACTTAAGTGCACAGCAAGGGCGTAATGAAGTGGATTCAACGGTTAAGCATATTAGAGACCTATCTGAATCCCTTGGGAATGCATCGAGTGTGGTATCACAGCTCGAAAAAGATGGGGAGACAATTGGTTCTGTGCTTGATGTGATCCGTGGTATTGCTGAGCAAACAAATTTACTCGCACTTAATGCTGCAATTGAAGCTGCTCGAGCTGGTGAGTATGGTCGTGGTTTTGCCGTAGTAGCAGATGAAGTCCGCTCACTTGCACAACGTACACAAGAGTCTACTAGCGAGATTGAAGGGATTATTAATACATTACAACAGCGCACTCAAGAAGTTGTGAGTATTATGCATCAGTGTCGTTCACAAGGCGATGAAAGTGCCTCGCAAGCGATTAAGGCTGGAGAATTATTAGGTGCAATTACGGAAGATGTACAAACTATAATGGAAATGAGTACTCAAATAGCCGTCGCAATTGACGAGCAAAGCCAAGTGGCGTCAGAGGTTAATAAAAATGTAGTGCGTATTCGTGATATTGCTCAAGATGCATCAGGGCATGCCGCGAACAATGCACAAACAAGTGAAGAAGTATCTGAGCAGGCTCGTGTGTTATTTAGCGCGATTGATAAGTTTAAGGTATAAATAAAGCTTGTAAAAAATAACCAATAAAGTTTAAGGAATAAACTTTATTGGTACACTGTCTTTACTTTGCTTGAGCTCAATTACACGCTCTAAATATTCAGTCCACAATGTATCGTGCTGCTCTTGCAGTTTTACAAAATAGTGCCAGCTAAATAACCCGCTATTATGGCCATCATCAAAATCTAAGCGCAAGGCATAGTGTCCAACAGGTGCAATACTTTTTATTCCTACATCTTGCTTATTAAGTACTAGCTTCATTGGACCAGAGCCATGGCCTTGCACTTCAGCAGAAGGGGAGTGAACACGTAAAAATTCACAGCTAAAGACGGCTTGGCTGTCATCATCAAAGTAAACATCTAGGTTTTTACTCACACTGTGGTAATGCACTTTTGTTACGTGTTTCATTTAATATATCCCATTAAAAAGCCTCCAATATGGAGGCTTTTAGTATAACGTTTATATTCGTTTTATAGAATAAAGCGGCTTAAGTCTTCATCTTCAACAAGTGCACCTAAGTGTTTTTCAACATAAGCGGCATCGATTACTAAAGACGAACCTGCTTTTTCAGAAGCATCGTATGAAATCTCTTCCATCAATCTTTCCATTACAGTATGAAGACGACGAGCACCGATGTTTTCGGTTTTTTCGTTAACTTGCCAAGCGGCTTTAGCAATACGCTCAATTGCATCATCACTAAACTCAATTGATACCTGTTCAGTTTTAAGTAGCTCGCGTTGCTGCTCAGTAAGCGATGCATGAGGCTCTGTAAGGATGCGTTTAAAGTCATCTGCAGTGAGTGCTTCAAGTTCTACTCGAATCGGTAAGCGACCTTGTAGCTCTGGGATCATATCTGATGGCTTTGCCATCTGAAACGCACCAGAGGCAATAAACAACATATGGTCAGTTTTAACCATGCCGTGTTTAGTGTTTACTGTTGAGCCTTCAATTAGCGGTAGCAAGTCGCGCTGAACACCTTCTCGGCTCACATCAGGGCCTGAAGAATCGCCGCGCTTACAAATTTTGTCTATTTCATCAATAAACACAATACCGTTTTGCTCTACTGCAAAAATAGCTTGTTCTTTTAGCTCTTCAGGATTTACTAATTTAGCGGCTTCTTCTTCCGTTAATAGTTTGAAGGCTTCTTTGATTTTTAGTTTACGTTTAGTACGCTTATCGCCGCCCATGTTTTGAAACATGCTTTGTAGCTGGTTGGTCATATCTTCCATACCAGGAGGCGCCATAATTTCTACGTTTGGTTGTGCTTGTGCTAAATCGATTTCAATTTCTTTATCATCTAACTGACCTTCACGTAGCTTTTTACGGAATGTTTGGCGTGTTGATGAATTATCGTCGCGTTGGCTTTCGCCAAATTGGTCTTTTGCAGGAGGTAAAAGGGCATCTAAAATGCGCTCTTCTGCTGCTTCTTCGGCGCGATGTTTAAACTTTTTAGTCTGCTGTTCGCGAGTCATTTTAATTGATACATCGACTAAATCGCGTATGATTGTCTCAACTTCTTTACCAACATAGCCAACTTCAGTGAACTTAGTAGCTTCTACTTTAATGAATGGCGCATTCGCTAATTTTGCTAAACGGCGTGCAATTTCTGTTTTACCTACGCCGGTTGGACCAATCATTAAAATATTTTTTGGTGTTACTTCGCTGCGTAAATCTTCATTTAATTGCATACGACGCCAGCGATTACGAAGCGCGATAGCTACTGCTTTTTTAGCTTTAGCCTGACCTATAATATGCTGATCTAGCTCGTGAACAATTTCTCTTGGGGTCATATCAGACATAATAGTTCCTATTATAATTCTTCGATTGTTTGGAAGTTATTAGTAAATACGCAGATGTTGCCTGCAATAGTTAAACTTTTTTCTACTATTTCACGAGCGCTTAAGTCGGTATTTTCTAATAAGGCTGTTGCTGCTGATTGGGCAAAGTTACCACCACTGCCAATTGCAATTAGGTCGTTTTCTGGCTGAACCACATCACCGTTACCGGTAATAATTAAAGAGGCTGTTTCGTCTGCTACAGCGAGCAGCGCTTCGAGTTTTCGAAGTGCACGGTCACTTCGCCAATCTTTAGCCATTTCTACTGCGGCTTTAGTTAGGTTTCCTTGGTGCATTTCTAATTTGCTTTCAAAGCGTTCGAAAAGAGTGAAGGCATCAGCAGTACCGCCGGCAAAACCAGCGATTACTTTGCCATTATAAAGGCGTCGAACTTTGCGGGCGTTGCCCTTCATTACGGTGTTACCAAGGGACACTTGGCCATCGCCGCCAATTACAACTTTGTCGCCGCGGCGAACACTTACGATAGTAGTCATGTTATTCCTCATCATCGAGTTGCAGAGGCAGCTCGTAAAAAACGATTATGATGAGGTTATATGGGTGAATGGTTTATTTTCAAGTCCAGCCCCAAATTCCGCAGCCGACTATTTTTACACGTTTAAGTTTGTTTTTATCGCTTTCGGCTTGGCGTTTGGTTTTATAAGGGCCTAAACGTACTTTATACCAAGTACCATTGCTGCCTTCAGCCTGTTTTATCTCAGAAATGAGCCCTGCAAATGCGATTTTAGCTTTTAACGATTCAGCTTGTGCATGAGTTCTGAACGAACCGCATTGCATAACATAAGGACCTTTTTGCTCAAGTTCTTTTACTTCAACTTGAATCTCGTGGTTTCTAATTTCTTTAATAAATTCCGGCGTGCGTGGAATAACAACTTCTACTTTTTCAGGCGCAGTTGGGTGAGCTTGCTTTTCGACAAGTTTTGGATCGGCATTACTTTTAATAAACCATAATCCGTAAACGAAACCACCTACAAGTAAAATAGCAATGCTCACTAAAAAAATTGGAAATGGTTTTTTAGTGGGTGCTTTTTTAGTGTTTTTTCTATTTGCTGGTTTTTTGTTAATGTAATCGTGCTGTGCCATAGCGTTATTTTGGCCTTAACCTAAATCATGTCTATAGGGTCTACGTCTAAGCTCCAGCGCACTTTTTGTGCAAGTTTGCTTGAGCTTAAATAATCAACCATTTGCGCAAGGTACTGATGTAATATGCGACGATCTTGCGCTTGAATATGTAATTGAAAGCGATACATACCTGCGACTTTTTCAAGAGGTGCAGGGATCGGACCGAGCAATTGTATACCAGATACCCCATTCACAGGAACCAAATCCGTCAAAAAATCGACGACTAGTTTAATACTATGTCCTTGTGCACGGACAATGGCCATGTTTGTAATGGGTGGTAAGTCCGCATCATCGCGCTCACTAAGGGCAAAACGGGCAAAATCCTGATAACCGTTATTAACTAAGTCTTGTAAAAGTGGGTGCTCTGGAAAGTGTGTTTGTAATAATACTTGGCCAGGCTCCCCTGAACGTCCTGCACGACCAGCTACCTGAGTAACTAACTGTGCTAAATGCTCTGTCGCTCTAAAATCGCATGAATATAACCCGCTATCAACGTCTAAAATTATAACGAGGCTTACATCTGCAAAGTGATGACCTTTAGCAAGCATTTGTGTGCCTACTAAAATACGCGCCCCCCCTAAGTTAATTTCATCGAGTGCCTTTTCAAGGCTACCTTTACGGCGAGTTGAATCGCGGTCTATGCGAGTAACGGGTGTATCAGGGAATTCGGTTGATAAAAATTCTTCAATTTGCTCTGTGCCTTTGCCGTTAGGAAATATTTGCGTGCTGCCACAATCAGGGCATTGGTGAGGAACAGGGTACTGGTCGCCACAGTGATGGCAGATCATTTGCCCAATCGCTTTGTGAAAAGTGGCGCTGGTGCTGCAGCGTTTACATTCACTTAGCCAGCCACACTCATGGCAAATAAGAGTGGGTGAGAAACCTCGACGATTTAAAAACACCATAACCTGTTTACCGCGGTTTAAATGCTGTCGCATAGTGGCAAGGCTAGCATGTGCAATACCTGCTTGGTCGGGCTGACCTTTCATATCGAGTAACTTAAACTGGTTGTCGGTGGCTGTTTGCGCGCGCTCGGTTAAGCTTAATAACTGATATTTGTTATTAAGTGCTTTGTGGAGCGTTTCAAGCGCGGGTGTGGCGCTGCCTAATATAAGCGGAATTTTATGCTGAAAAGCTCTATAAGCGGCTAAATCACGAGCATGGTAACGAAGGGTATCTTGTTGTTTAAATGACGAGTCGTGTTCTTCGTCAACAACAATCATACCGAGTTTTAAAAATGGCAGAAAAATACTCGAACGTGTGCCAATAACTATCGCACAACTGCCTTTTTCACAAAATCGCCATGTTTGTAGGCGTTCGTTGTCGGTAAGTGCTGAGTGCCAAAGCATAACAGGTGTATCTGGGAAGCGGCGACGAAAACGGTTTACCGTTTGCGGTGTTAGGCCGATTTCGGGCACGAGTACGAGGGCTTGCTCGCCACGTTTTAATACTTCTTCTAAGCACTGTAAATACACTTCAGTTTTACCACTGCCCGTTACGCCTTCTAATAAAAAGCTGCTAAAACCGGTACTTTGATTGATTGCTGTACAGGCCACTGCTTGTTCTTTATTAAGTACAGGTTTACTACCGACGGTTGGCGCAACGCTTTGCCATTGGTTATCGTGTTCGATAGTTTGTGTGATGAGTTCTTTAGCAATGAGGCTATCTATTGTTTTTTTACTAAAGCCAAGTGCTTTTAGTTCGGTTAACGATGACTTACCTGATTGTGATAACTGCTTTAATAAGTTGAGTTGAGTTTTAGCTTTTAATGACGGTACTTTAGCGCCTTTTTCGGTAAGCATTACCATGTTAATGCTTGTTTTGTCTGGTGATTCACCTTGGCGTAGTGCACTAGGCAGAGCTATATGAATCGTTTCGCCGAGTGGGTAACAATAATAACGCGCTGTAAAACTAAGGAGATCTAAATGTTCGCTAGATAATATTGGGGTATCGTCGATAACTTCAAAAATGCTTTTAATTTTACTCTCGGGTACTTCAGTACTCTTTTTTACTGCTAATATAACAGCCACTTTACGCTGATTACCAAAGGGTACCAAAACGCGCATTCCGGGCTTCAGATCAGAAACCAAGCCTGAGAGCTGTTCATCTACTTTATAATCAAAGGTGCGCGGTAATGGGACTTTAATAGCAACTTCAACAAAACGCATAACAACTCAACCAATAAAATTAATGGTGTAATGTACTAAATATACAGTTAAAAACCTACTAGCAAATTATAGTCATTTTATTATTTGGTTACTTTTTTAGCAAAAAATTATAATTAAACCTTGTGTGCTCGGTAGTTGTTGGATAAAATCCGCCACCAACAAATTTGTTTTAACGACGTATGGTACCAAACTACGGGTTTGGAGAGCGATGCGGCCTTAACTAGAGGTTTCTATGAAAGAAGGTATTCACCCTAAGTACGAAGTAATTTCAGCAACATGTTCATGCGGAAATGAATTCGAAACAAGCTCTACTCTTTGTAAAAACATTCACTTAGACGTATGTTCTGCGTGTCACCCGTTTTACACTGGTAAGCAAAAAGTTTTAGACACTGGCGGACGTGTTGATCGTTTCAACAAGCGTTTCGGTGCACTTGGTAGCAAGAAGTAATTTTTGCTATTTAGTTAAAAGAAGCACCTTAGGGTGCTTTTTTTGTGCCTGAAATTTATCTTTACGTGCTTTTCCTGCCTATTTATACGTTATCTCCTTTGCATAACTATTTCTTGTTCTTATTCTGAGTATGCATAAACCTTTGCAGACAAAGTACGTAATAGTCTCTATATTTTGAAGTGTTCATTTTTTAACTAAGTTGTTAAATGTAGCTAACGTGAAGATAAATGTTTTTAAAGTAGACTATTAAGCTGTTTATAGTTATTTATACTAAAAATTTGATAGTCGTTTTTAGAGAAAATGGCTCGCGGCTAAAAGTACCTCTAAAAATGCTTTTTATATGAATTTCTATTTATGAAATGTCGCTATATCTTCGCAAAGTTACTGAAAAACCTCTTAAAATTAATGAATCTAGCATATAACAGGATAGACCTGATATTGCTTGGAATTTAAAAATAATAAGGGTATCGTAACCCAGACAACACCTCTCACTTTAACTTAAATTGCAGGATACAATCGCGTTATGTCAGACTTTCGTGAACAAGCACTACATTACCATTCTCATCCCGTTCCAGGAAAAATCAGCATTGAGCTAACCAAGCCTGCCGAAACGGTTCAAGATTTAGCTTTAGCATATAGCCCAGGTGTTGCTGAACCTGTGCGTGAAATTGCTGCTGATCCTGCAAATGCTTATAAATATACCGGTAAAGGTAATATGGTTGCAGTTATCACTAATGGTACTGCAATTTTGGGCTTGGGTAATTTAGGCCCTTTGGCATCAAAGCCTGTAATGGAAGGCAAGGCGCTGTTATTTAAGCGCTTTGCAGGCCTTGATTCTATTGATATCGAAGTGAAGCATAAAACAACAGAAGACTTTATTAACACGGTTGCTAATATTGCCGATACATTTGGTGGTATTAATCTTGAAGATATTAAAGCCCCAGAGTGTTTTGAAATTGAAAAGGCATTGATTGAGCGCTGTAGTATTCCGGTTTTTCATGACGATCAACACGGCACTGCAATTGTAACAGCCGCCGGTATGTTGAATGCACTTGAAGTGCAAGAGAAATCGATAGAAGAGGCTATTATAGTATGTTTAGGTGCTGGTGCGGCTGCCGTTGCCTGTATGGAACTGTTAATTAAGTGTGGTGCACTGCGTGAACACATTTACATGCTTGACCGTAAAGGCGTTATTCATACTCGTCGTGATGATTTAAACGAGTACAAACAACTATTCGCTAACAATACGGATAAGCGTACGTTGCAAGATGTTATTGCTGATGCTGATGTATTTGTTGGTGTATCTGGGCCTAATTTGTTAGCAGCCGATGATTTAAAACTGATGGCTGATAAGCCGGTTGTGTTTGCGTGCTCAAACCCCGACCCTGAAATTGACCCCGCACTAGCACACAGCGCGCGCAACGATTTAATTATGGCGACAGGGCGTTCTGATTATCCAAACCAAGTGAATAATGTTTTGTGTTTCCCGTTTATTTTTCGTGGTGCACTAGATGTGCGCGCAAGTGCAATTAACGATGAAATGAAAATAGCAGCAGTAGAAGCGATTCGTAGTATTGCAAAAGAGCCTGTACCAGCAGAGGTCCTAAAAGCTGCCGGTGTTGATAAGCTGGAATTTGGTGCTCAATATATTATTCCAAAACCGATGGATCCACGTTTATTACCACGTATAGCAAGAGCGGTTGCTCTTGCTGCTGTTGAGTCGGGTGTGGCACAAATTGATTTGCCAGAAAGCTATATGCAGTAAATCTATACCGTAAAATTTAATCATAAAAAAACCTCAGTAATTACTGAGGTTTTTTTATTTTACTTTATCTATTTATTCGTCATCTAAAACAGGGACTTCTAACCCCATTTCTTGCATTATTTTTTTCACTTCTTCTGGTACTTTTTCAGCGTTATCTTTACGTAAGTCATCGTCATTAGGTAAAGGTTGGCCTGTAAATGCATGTAAAAACGCTTCACATAGCAGCTCACTGTTTGTTGCGTGACGCAGGTTATTAATTTGACGACGAGTACGTTCGTCAGTTAATACCTTTAATACATTCAGTGGGATCGAAACGGTGATCTTCTTAACTTGTTCTGATTTTTTCCCGTGTTCTGCGTATGGGTGAATATACTCACCATTCCATTTAGCCATAAGATGTATCGTTGCCTCAGATTATTAATTGCTCACATGCGCTAAAATGCGTGTGAATATGCGTGAAATTCTATCGATTTAAAAAAGATAGTCAAATACTAGTTGTTTGGCCATCTAGCTGTTTAAATGTTTTGACATCTCAAATTGAATAAACTACTCTTTTAGACGTCTAAACATCCAAATTAATCAGGTGACGAATATGAGCGAAAAAAACAAAGCAACCATTGCGGTCCGTAGTGGCGTTGAAGCCGATAAACACCACGGTGCAGTTGTCGCGCCAATCTATTTATCGACTACTTATTCGTTTGCCGATTTTGATACTAAACGCCAATATGATTATGGCCGCAGCGGTAATCCTAACCGCGATATCTTAGCTGAGACCCTTGCTGAGCTCGAAGGGGGAGTACGCGGCATAATTACAGCCACAGGCATGGCGGCTGTACATTTAGCAACTCAGCTGCTTAATCACGACGACACGTTAGTGATCCCACACGACTGCTACGGTGGAAGCTACCGTTTATTTACGTCCCTGCAAAAGCGTGGCTTGCTAAAGCTTGAGGTTTTAGATTTAACAAAACCAGAAAGTCTTCAAAAAATATTAGTAATTAAACCAAAACTCATTTGGATTGAAACACCAAGTAACCCTGTACTACGTTTAACTGATATTAAAGCGGTTACTGATATTGCTAAGCAGTGTGGCGCACTGGTGGCCGCTGACAATACATTTTTATCGCCTGCTTTACAAAATCCGATTAAGTTTGGTGTAGATATTGTGGTGCATTCAACCACTAAATATATTAACGGACACTCAGATGTAGTGGGCGGTGCTGTTATTGCTGCAACACAAGAGATCGGTGACGAGCTTGCTTGGTGGGCTAATAACATTGGTATCACAGGGGCACCTTTTGATAGCTATTTAACGCTTCGTGGTTTACGTACTTTAAATGTGCGCTTAAGGCAGCATCAAGAAAATGCATTAGCAATAGCTCAGTATCTCGAAGAATCTGAGTTCGTTAGCCAAGTTTATTACCCTGGGCTTGAGTCGCACCCCCAACATGAATTAGCGAAAGCACAGCAGCTTGGTTTTGGTGGCATGGTTAGCTTTGATATTAAAGGCGACATAAACGATGCAGCGGCATTTTTAACTAGTCTACATAACTTTAGTTTAGCTGAGTCGCTAGGCGGCGTTGAGAGCTTAATATGCCACCCTGCGACCATGACGCATGCAGGGATGGATGCAACAGCGCGCTTAGAAGCCGGCGTTGGTGATACGCTTATTCGTGTTTCTGTCGGAATAGAAGACATTGAAGATTTATTAGCAGATCTTGAACGTGTATTTACACTTGTAAAACCTGGCAGAAAAAACAATACAAATCGATTAACTAAAGGTGCGGGAACATCGAGCGGTGATGCTAAGTTAAGTGCCGCTTACCCCGCGCTTTGGTAACTAACATGACTAAAAATATACATAAATTTGGCGGTTCGAGTTTAAGTTCAGCACAGCGTTACAAAAGTGTTGCGGGTATTATATTAGAGCACACACAACCTGGTGATTGCGTTGTGGTATCAGCAGCTGGGAAAACAACCGATACACTAGTTAAGTTATGGCAAAGTTACCAGCAGCAAGATACACATGTAATTGCTGATATTTTATTACAGTTAAATAATCATCAAATAGATTTAATAGAGCAGTTATTACAAGCTAATACAAAGTGTAACGCTCTAAAAAAATTGAATGAAGAGCTATCAACAATAACGCTGTTAGCGCAAACAGGGCAGCTACAAGAAGCCCAATTGCTTGCTCATGGAGAGTTATGGTCAGCACGCGTACTCGCTGCTTACCTGCAGGAGCTTAATGTTGATGCGTGTGTTCACGATGCGCGTGCTTTATTTACATTAAATGATGGGCAGTTATTACATGAACAAAATACTCAACAGTGCGCAAACTTAATTGCGCATAATAAAATTAACGTTGTAACTGGATTTATTGCAGCTAATACAGCAGGGGATACTGTAACGCTTGGTCGTAATGGAAGTGATTATAGTGCGACCTTACTCGCTAATTATTGTCATGCAAAACAAGTCTGTATTTGGACTGACACACAAGGTGTATTTAGTACCGACCCTCGTAAAGTTAGTAAAGCGATTAAATACGCGAAGGTGTGTCGTGGACAGGCCAATTTGTTAGCACGACTAGGTAACCCCGTATTGCATGCTAAAACATTATCTCCTCTTAAAAATACGGATATAAAATTATCAGTACGAAGTAGCTTTGATGTACAAGCTAGCTCTACTGACATCGTTAAAGAAGGTAGTGCCAAGCAAAAGCGCTTTATAACAACGTTACAAAATATTGATTTATTAATAGTTGAAAACTTAAGTGAAGGAGATATTGCGCATGTGAGTCAGCTTATTCAGCATAGCTTGCATCACTTTAGTCAAAATGGTGAGACGTACTTAGTTGTGCCAGCTATTTCGACGCATCAGGTTATTAGCTATTTTGAAGGTCGAGCTAATATTAACGAATCGAGCTTACACGGGTGTGCTGTGATTGCGCCAGAGCAAGATATTAGTAAATTGCACTTATTGGCGATTAATTTATTAAATGCACATGCGATTGAACCACGATTTGCACACCAAGATAGCGGCTATATTTTATTACTTACTGATCAAGTGATTGATAGCGATATACTTAGCATATTACACGATAAGCTGATTAACAAAGGGCAGGAAATTGCTTTAATAGTCGCTGGACTTGGTAATGTAGGTGAGGTGTTTATTGAACAGTTATCTACTCAAGTTGAGCGCTTGTCAGATGACTTTAGTATTAAGCTTGTTGGCTTAGTGCGCTCTCAAAAAATGCTTTTTAATCCTAATGGGATTGGTGTATCGCAATGGAAAACCCAGTTTCAACTTGAAGCGTCTGATTATCAAAACCAAACATTATTAAATGCAATTGATGAACTTGATTACGAACATAAAGTGATTGTAGATATAACAGCGAGTGAAAAGTTTAGCCGGTTATATCCTGATTTTGTAGAAATGGATTGTCATTTAATAAGCGCTAATAAGTATGCAGGTACAGCTCCTACTAATTGGTATAAAGCACTACGTACAAGTATCTCTGAACGCAACTTACATTGGCGTTATAACACCAGTGTGGGGGCTGGTTTACCCATTAATTTTGCGCTTGCTGATTTACAAAATAGTGGCGATAAAATAACACGTATTGAGGGCGTATTTTCTGGGACGTTATCGTGGTTGTGTAGTAAGTATGATGGTTCGATTATATTTTCAGATTTAGTGCTTGAAGCGCAAAAAATGGGTTTTACGGAGCCCGATCCTCGCGAGGATTTATCTGGGCGTGATATGCAGCGAAAATTGCTTATTTTAGCCAGAGAGTTGGGGGTTGAATTAAATCTTGAGGATATTAGTCTTTCGGCATTGATGCCTGATGAACTTGCGCAAGGGAGTTGGGATGATTTTTTAAGTAAAAAGTCCCAGTTAGATAGCTTTATTCAAGAGCATGCAAAGAGAGCTAAGGCACAAAATTCGGTGCTTCGTTATACAGGCTTGCTCGAAATCGCAGAAAATGAAGTAATAGCGAAAGTCGGTATCGCGTATGTATTACAAAGTGATGTTTTGGCTAGTTTAACGCCAGGAGATAATATTTTTGTTATAAATAGTAAGTGGTATAGCGATAACGCGCTCGTTATCCAAGGCCCTGGTGCTGGTAAAGAGGTCACTGCAGCGGGTGTACATTCTGATTTGTATTGGCTGGTCCAAAATTTAAGGTAGTATTACGGCAGCCTAAAGTGGCTGCCGTTTTTATTTAACGCTATTTAAAATAGCTCTTCTTCTGTTTTTGTATCTTCCTCAAATATATCGGTAGGTTGGGAAAGTACATACTTAGTTGGGGCTGTACCTTTGTCAAAATATTCAAAGCGGCTTGTGTAATCGTTTTTGTGGCTCAGTAAACCTGTTGCTAAATCAATACGAATAGATACTAAGTCTTCGGGTGGTTCTATAGGCGCTTCTGGTGCATCTTCAAGTGCCACTTTCATAAACTCAATCCATGCTGGTTGCGCCGTTTTAGCCCCTGACTCTGCCCCTGAGATTTGACTGCTATCAAGGTTGTTATTATATGTTGAGCGGCCTAACGAGTTACCGGGGTTATCAAACCCAACCCATACAGACGTTAGTACATTACGATTAAAGCCACTAAACCAAGTATCTACAGAGTCATTAGTCGTGCCTGTTTTACCTGAGAGATCACGTCTCTTTAATGCTTGAGCACGCCAGCCTGTTCCGCTCCAGCCTGTTTTATGTGCCCAACTACCACCGCCCCAAATACCACTATGCATTGCATCAGCAATTAAAAATGCATTCTGTTTAGAGATAATCCGTGGTGCGCATTTTTTTTCTTGTTGCTTTTCAGTTTCGAAATTCTGCATTGTTACATCGTTGTTCAATACGCTTAACGTACTATCGCTATCGTCACAAGCTTCTGTTGGATTTGTTTTAAATAACACGTCACCATAAGCATCTTGAATTTCAGAAATAAAGTAGGGTTCTATTAAATGCCCGCCATTTGCAAAAGCACTCATACCGCGTGCAAGTTCAAGCGGCGTAATAGAAGCGCTACCAAGCGCAAGTGATTCACTGCGATTAATATCTGAATTTTTGAAGCCAAATTTTAGTAGGTGCTCTGCCGTACGCTGTAGGCCAACTCCGCGTAACAAGCGCACCGAAATAACGTTTTTAGATTGTGCTAAAGCACGACGAATACGAATAGGTCCATTATACACAGCGGGGCTGTTTTTTGGTCGCCATGCAACACCTTGGCTTTTATCCCATTGGTTAATTGGTGCATCGTTTAATATTGAGGCTAAGGTGTAGCCTTTTTCCAGTGCAGCAGAGTAAATAAAAGGTTTTATATTAGAGCCTACTTGGCGCTTAGCTTGTACTGCTCGGTTATATTGACTTTGTTCGAAACTATAACCACCCACAATCGCTTTAATGCGCCCATTTTGTGGGTCAAGAGAAACGATGGCACTAGATGCTTCAGGAATTTGGCTAAGTAAATAGCTACCGTCGGTATTTTTACGTAACCAAATTTGTTCGCCGGGTGCGAGTATTTCATTGGCTGCTTTAGGTGCAAAGCCTTGGCGATAACGCGTAATGTATTTACGAGCCCACTTTAGGTTATCCCAAGTCAGTGTGGTTTGCTCGCCACTTTTAAGTAATACATCAGCTGTTTTGTCATTCACTGCGATTACAACGGCCGCTTTTAATTGGCCAAACTCATTTACAGATTTTAGCTCACTGAGCATTTGAGACTTGCTAAATACAGGCTGTGTTTCTGGATCCCACAACGTTTTAACAGAGCCTCTATAACCATGGCGCATATCATAATTGTGTAAATTATTGATGAGTGCTGTTTGTGCCGCTTTTTGAACTTTTGACTCAACAGTAGTAAATATTTTATAACCTGAGTTATAGGCTTTATCGATTCCGTAACGTGCCACCATTTCTGCACGCACCATTTCAGAAATATAAGGAGCATACAGATCAATTTCTGCACCGTGAAAATAAGCTGTAATAGGTTGCCTGATGGCATCGTTGTATTGTGTTTGTGTTATGTAGTTTTCTGTTAACATGCGGCCAAGAACAACATTGCGACGAGATTTTGCGCGAGTTGGGTTACGGATCGGGTTTAAGGCTGATGGCGCTTTGGGTAAGCCGGCAATCATCGCCATTTGGGCAAGTGTAAGATCTTTTAATTCTTTTCCGTAATATACCTGTGCAGCAGCGCCAATACCAAAAGCACGGTTACCTAGTTCTATTTTGTTTAAATAGAGTTCAAGAATTTCGTCTTTCGTTAGTAAATTTTCTATATGAAGCGCTATAAAAATTTCTTTAACTTTACGAATATAAGCTTTTTCACGAGTTAAGAAGAAGTTTCGAGCTAGCTGCATTGTTATTGTACTTGCACCTTGCTTTTTTTCGCCTGTTGAAATCAAAACCAATGCAGAACGAACAATACCAATAGGGTCTATTCCCACATGGTCATAAAAACGGTTATCTTCAGTTGCTAAAAATGCATTTATTAAAGGTTTTGGTATTTCGTCAATCGTTACGGGGATCCGTCTTTTTTCACCAAATTGATTGATCAGAAGGCCATCTTTAGTGAATACTTGCATAGGAGTTTGTAATTGCACATCTTTTAAAACTTGCACACTTGGAATATCAGGTTTAACGTAGTAATAAAGACTGATTAAAGTAATCAGCCCAAGTAATGTGCAAATGATAAAAAATTGTAAAGTTCGTTTTAATAAAATCACTTATATTTCCCTAAATGGACTCCCAATTATGTATGGAGACTGCTAGTATATATTGATTAAAAAATGAATAATATTTTTTAAGATAAAAATTATAACTTGTTTATTATTAAAACAAAGGCCAAGTTTCAAACATGCTAAGTCAACTATTTCAAAAGCCGTCAAAAATGATGGTAGGAATTGATATTGGATCGCACTCTATCAAGGCGGTACTTTTAAGTGAAATTGAAACTGGATTTCGTCTTGAAGCATTAGCGATTGAACCAATGCCTAAGGGTGCAATGAGCGAACGTATTATTCAAGATATTGAAGCAATTGGTAATGTAATATCAAAATTAAAAAGAAAGTTACCAAAATCACTAAAATCTGCTGCTGTAGCCGTCTCTGGCCAAACAGTTATTACTAAAGTTATTTTTATGGATGTGTCATTAACTGACGCTGAACTTGAATCACAAATTGAAATTGAGGCTGATAGTCTTATTCCATACCCCCTTGATGAAGTTAGCTTAGATTTTGAAAAATTATCAACAAATGAAGCCGATCCAAGTAAAATGAATGTGTTACTTTCTGCAGCCCGTACAGAAAGTGTCGAAGCGCGAGTTGGCGCTTTAGAAGTTGCAAATTTAGAAGCGAAAGTTGTTGATGTAGAAAGCTATGCATTGAGCCGTTCGATGGATGTTTATTACAAGCAGTTACCAAGCGATGCCTTTAATAAGTGTGTTGCTGTAGTTGATATTGGTGCTGTGTTGATGTTGGTGAGTGTTGTACAAGCCGGTGAAACAATATATACCCGCGATCAAGTTTTTGGCGGCGATCAATATACCAATAGTATTGTTGCTTACTATAATAAAGGGTTCGATGAAGCTGAAATTGGAAAAACATCGGGTGATCTTCCGCCAAATTACACTTTTGAAGTACTTGCTCCTTTTCAAACATCATTACTTCAACAAGTACGTCGAGCGGTACAGATGTTTTTGACTACCAGCGGTAAAGACCAAATTGATTATATTGTTCTAACCGGTGGAACGGCCATGATAAATGGGCTAGATCGTTTATTAATAGAAGAACTTGGTATCCACTCCATTGTTGTAGAACCGTTTACGAATATGGAGATTTCTCCCAAGGTAGACCGTAATGTAATGCAACGCCATAGAACACAGTTTGCTATTGCGACAGGACTGGCATTAAGGAATTTTTCATCATGCCACATATAAATTTATTACCTTGGCGTGAATTGCAACGCGAAGAGTCAAAAAAGAAATTTGTTACTATTTTAATTGCTGTTGTTATTGTTTGTTTTGCAAGTATGTATGTATTGAACTCGTTCTATACTGCTTTGAAGGATGGACAGAATTTAAAAAATAACTACCTCAGTTCAGAAATTAGTCTATTAGATAAGAAAATTAGTGATATTAGAGATTTAGATTATAGGAAAGAAAACTTACAACAACGTATGCACCTAATTGAAGAATTACAGAGCAGTCGTAATTTAGGCACTCAAATAATGGATGAAGTTGCTAAAATAGTCCCCGCTGGTGTTTATTTAACTAAGTTAGAACGTCGAGGCAATAGAATTCATGTATTAGGGCGCAGTGAATCAAATAACCGCCTCTCCAACATGCTTAGAGAAGTACAAAACTCATATTTATTAGAGCGCCCAACAATGCAAGGCATTGTTGCTGGCAATCAATCTTCTCGTTTACTTAGTGATTTCAATATGGAGTTTTACGTTAAACCATTTGATAAAATTGGTGAGGTTCCAAATGAACCTTGATTTAAAAGCGTTTAGTGATATTGATTGGAATGAGATTGAACTTGATAATATTGGCGAATGGCCAATTGCTGTTAAGGTTATTTGCGCTACATTTGTTGCTGCTTTAGTGCTGTTTTTTAGTTATAGCTTATTGGTATCTGATGAAATTGATAGTTACCATAATGCGGTTACAAAAGAAGTTGAATTACGGACAACTTATCGTACCAAATATGCTGTAGCCAGCAGGCTTGATATTTATCGTGAACAAATGCTTAAAATGGAGGAGAAATTTTCTCAATTATTAAAGCGTTTACCTACCTCAAATGAAACCCCTGGTTTGTTAGATGATTTATCTTATGTTGGAACTACAAGTGGTTTAACTTTTTTAAAGATTGGCTGGCTGCCAGAAGTTGAAAAAGAATTTTATACTGAGCTACCTATTAAAATAGAGGTTGTAGGTACTTATCATGAGTTTGGTGAATTTGTGGGAAAAGTGGCTCAATTGCCGCGTATTGTGAGCTTACATGACTTTTCTATTTCATCCTCAGGCGAAAAGCAGTTAACATTTAGTGTGGTGGCAAAAACTTATCGCTATGAAGAAGGGGAGGTAAAGTGAAGCATTTTTCCTTTATTCCTATAGTTGCTCTCCTGCTAAGTGGTTGTAACGACGATACCTCAGAACAAAAAGAGTTTATAGATCAAGTTAAAGCGAGTACGACTGCTAGAGTTGAAGCAATTCCTGAATTAACAAAGTTCGAGCATTTTGAATATAACGCTGGGCAGCTAAGGAGTCCTTTTGTGGCCCCGCAGCCTGAAATAATCCAAAACAAATTAACTCAAGTTAAAAATTGTTTACATCCGGATCCTGAACGCCAACGTGAAACCTTAGAAAAATACCCACTGGATAATTTATCTATGAAAGGAACAATCGGATCAAGTGGACAAGCTTGGGCGCTCATTACAGCTACAGACGATACTTTACATCGTATTACAGTCGGTAATTATTTAGGTAGCTATGATGGCAAAGTACAATCAGTAAATAATGATTATATTGAGTTAATAGAATTAATCCCAGATGGGTCTGGTTGTTGGAAAGAGCGCCTGACTAAATTAGAAATGTTAGAGGCGGCAACCAATGGCGCAGGTTAATAACAAAAAAGGTAAGAACAAAATGCATAAGGGTGTACTTTGGCACAACCGTATTCAACGAGCTCTATTTGCAACTTTAGCTCTGGTTATAGCCAATTCAGCTATTGCAGCGCCGTTGCTCTATGATATTCGTTATAACCCATTACTCAAGGGTGAAACCGAGTTGCAGCTGGTATTTGATGAAAAGTTAACGCAAGAACCAAAAATACAAGTATTTAATAGCCCGGCACGAATTGAAATGATGTTTGATTCGGCACAATTAGAGCAAGGTCTTGAAAATGTACAGGTAAACCAAGCTGGCATTAACAATGTTACTAATGTACTTACTGATAAGGGATTAAAAGTAACAATAAATCTTACTCGTTTGAAAATCTATGAGACGGAAGTTAATAATAATTTAGTGTCTTTACGTGTTTCTGATAACCCATTAACAGAGCAAGACGTTGATGATGAAGCAACTAGCTCTGATGCAGTGTCTGGAAATTATATCAATCGGATTCAGTCTATTGACTTTCGTCGGGGGGAGAAGGGCGAGGCAAAAATACTGGTGTTCTTACAAGATACGCAAGCCGCAATAGAAGTGCATGAAAGTGGTGGTAAAATTATTGCTGATTTTCATCATACAGATATTTTAGATGACTTACTGTATGAGTTAGATGTGCTCGATTTTGGCACCGTAGTAAGCAGCATTGAAACTTTTAAAGAAGATGGATTAAGCCGCGTTGTTATTGAACCAAATGCCGCTTTTACTTTTACCTACCAACAAATAGATAATATTCTTACTTTAACGGTGGAAAGAGACGAAACGCAAAATGCATATTTAGATGGCGGTAAAGATTACCAAGGCCGCCTAATGACATTAAATTTTCAAGATATTTCTGTTCGTGCAGTGTTACAAATCATAGCGGGCTATAATGATTTTAATTTAGTCACTAGTGACTCGGTGACAGGTAATATTACATTGCGCTTAGATGGCGTGCCTTGGGATCAGGCGCTTGATGTTGTTCTTAAAATTAAAGGCTTAGACAAGCGTATGGATGGTTCTATTTTGATGGTTGCGCCATCAGAAGAGCTTGCTGCACGTGAAGCTAAAGATTTACAAGCAAAGCAGAACGTAGAAAACTTAGAACCGCTTTACAGTGAATACATTCGTTTAAACTACGCAAAAGCAGAAGAGTTTGCTGATTTATTAAAAACAGATACAAATAGTATTATCACTCAACGTGGTAGCGTATCTGTTGATAAGCGTACTAATACATTATTGCTCAAAGATACGGCCAAAAGTATTGAGAGCGTGCGACGCATGGTCGAAACACTTGATATAGCGGTTAGACAGGTTGTAATCGAATCACGTATGGTAACCGTGCGTGATAATGTAACCGAAGATTTAGGTGTGCGCTGGGGGTTTAGCGACCAGCAGGGCAGTGATGGCATATCAGGTACACTTGAAGGCGCTAATACAATATCAAATGGTATCATTCCTGATATCTCTGATCGTTTAAACGTGAATTTACCCGTGACAAACCCATCAGCAAGTATCGGCATGCATATCGCCAAGTTAGCTAACGGTACTTTGATTGATTTAGAGTTAACAGCTCTTGAGGAAGAAAACAAAGGTGAGATTATTGCGAGCCCTCGTATTACTACTGCAAACCAACAACAAGCACGAATAGAGCAAGGTACTGAAATCCCTTATGTTGAGTCAGCTTCTAGTGGTGCGACAACGGTTAGCTTTAAAAAAGCAGTACTGAGTTTACAAGTAACCCCTCATATAACTCCAGATAATAAAGTTATTTTGGATTTAATTATTACTCAAGATACGCGAGGAGATACAGTTCAAACAGGAACTGGGCCAGCTGTTGCAATTGATACTCAGCAAATTCAGACACAAGTGCTAGTGGAAAATGGGCAAACAATCGTGCTCGGCGGTATTTTTCAGCAGCAAATCATAAATTCGACTAAAAAAGTACCTCTACTTGGTGATATTCCGTACTTAGGAAGGCTGTTTAAGAGTACAAGTGAGTTTAACGAAAAGAGAGAATTACTTATTTTTGTAACACCAAAAATACAAATAGACTAAAATTAGGCGTGTTTTTGTTAACCAATGGGCGATTATTCAGATTAATTGCTCGTTATATGGCTTTTTATTCTAATTGACTTGAAATACCCCAGCAATTACTGAGATAATCCCCTCCTTAATTTTGGGGCCAGGTCGTTAGGCGGGGTTTTATTTCAAATTTTAGAGTTCGTTTGTACTAAAAGATATGGCTGAGAAACGTAATATATTTCTAATTGGCCCCATGGGGGCTGGAAAAAGCACAATTGGTCGTCACATTGCCGATCAATTACACCTTGAATTTGTTGATTCTGATCAAGAAATCGAACGCCGTACCGGTGCAGATATTGCCTGGGTGTTTGATCTTGAAGGTGAAGAAGGCTTTAGACTTCGTGAAGAATCTGTTATTGGCGACTTAACTGAGATGCAAGGTATTGTACTTGCAACTGGTGGTGGTTCAGTAATGAGTAAAGAAGTTCGAAACAAGCTTTCTGCTCGCGGTATAGTAGTATACCTAGAGACACCTATAGAAAAGCAAGTTGCACGCACACAACGCGACAAGCGTCGCCCATTGCTGCAAACTGAAGAAGCACCTCGTGATGTACTAGAGCGCTTAGCAGAAGAACGCGAACCGTTATATAAAGAAGTGGCTGATTTTGTTGTACGCACTGATGAGCAAAGCGCTAAAGTTGTTGCTAACCAAATCATCGAGAAATTAGATTTTTAAAAACCAATAATAAAGGAAGACTGAGCATGCTTGAATTAACTGTTAATTTGGACGAGCGAAGTTATCCTATATATATTGGTCAATCTGCACTTCAAGATAATGGCCGCCTAATTCACTACATTGGTGATTGTCGGCCTATCATCATTACTAATGACACAGTTGCACCTTTATATCTACAAGGGCTACTTGATTCGTTAGCTGAGCTAAAACCACTCTCTTTTGTCATACCTGACGGTGAGCAATACAAATCACTAGAATGGTTTGAAAAAATATCTGCTTTTTTACTCCAAAATAACTGCGGTCGTGATACGTGCTTAATTGCATTAGGTGGTGGTGTTATAGGTGACTTAACTGGGTTTGTAGCTGCATGTTACCAACGCGGTGTGCCATTTATTCAAATACCAACCACATTGTTATCGCAAGTAGACTCATCAGTTGGTGGTAAAACAGCTGTAAATCATCCTTTAGGTAAAAATATGATTGGGGCATTTTATCAGCCACAAGCGGTTTTTATTGATACCAAATCTTTGCATACGCTACCAGCAAGAGAATTTGCTGCCGGTATGGCTGAGGTTATAAAATATGGATTGATTTATGATACTGAATTATTTAGTTATTTAGAAAAAAACGTAAAAGACTTACAGCAATTAAATGAAGCGTGTTTACAGCATATTATTTTTAGATGTTGTGAAATTAAAGCTTTAATTGTTGCTCAAGATGAAAAAGAGCAAGGCCTTAGGGCACTTTTGAATCTGGGTCATACATTTGCCCATGCGATTGAAGCGCAAATGGGTTACGGTATTTGGCTACATGGTGAAGCTGTTGCAACAGGAATGGTGCTTGCCGCACAACTTGCTCATACACGCAAAGACTTGAGTGCTGATGAAGTGGCACGTATTATTGATGTTATTACGCAATATAACTTACCAACTAAAATACCTACAGAAATGACAAGCGAGCAGTTTTTAACGCATATGCGTAAAGACAAAAAGAATAAAAAAGGTACAATTCGGTTTATTTTACCAACCCAATTTGGTCAATGCGCATTAGTTGATGATGTATCTGACGACCAAGTTCGAGCCTTAATCGAGCAATAAATGCAGTCACAAATTTTACCAAGCCGTGCGGCTTTGGTGGATAGAATCGCATTGCAATTTGAATACGGGCAAAACCTTATCGTTTTACTTGGCACATCAGGGCTAGGTAAAAGTTATATGCTCGAAACCTTCATTACCGATAAATATAATGACTTCAATAAAGCTTTTGTACAAGTAACAGGAAAAATGACTGATACTCAGCTTATGAGTCAGTTATTAGAACAAAGCTTTAATGCTCCTTTGGTGGATCATAATTTAAGCTTATCTGAAAACTATTATCAATTGCTTCAACAGCAAACATGTGGGCCTTGTTTGTGGGTGCTTGACGGTGGTAGACATCTCTCAGAAGAAATACTCATTGAGCTTGAGTCATTGGCTAAAATGAGTCCAAGTACCTTGTATATTATGGTCGCTTCACAATCAAAACTGTTTTTTAATGATGTTGTTGAAATTTATTTAGAGCCTTTAAGCCTACGAGAAAGTAAGCAGCTTATGAGTTGGTACTTCACTGCTCTTCCTTATGACGAGGATCCTGTTTTCCAGACTTTTTTGTCTGAAGCTCGAGGGAATCCTAGCTTATTGTTGGCATGGCAACCCACTGAACATGTGGCAGATTTTACAGTCAAAGATAAAGTATCGTGGCGATTACACTTATTAACTTTACTGTTGATAATAATGTTCTTAATTATAGGTTTATTGTATAAATCAAATATGACGCAATGGTGGCAGCAATATCATCAGCAGGAGCAACCTGAGTTGCTAACGTTAGCCATTCCAGTGAGTGAAGTAAGTAATCGACTCATGTCTCCTAATGAAGCGCCTATCCCCCAAATACTTCCAGATGTAATAAACGAGACGAAGCTTAAAGAGCACCAGAATGATGTGCCCGCAATTATGCAAAGCTTAAAAAAAGCGAGCGTAGAAACGGAACGGTTAGCTACAAATATAAAAATAGCTGAAGAGCCACCTAAACCGCAAGTGAAGAATGAACAATCAGATGTTGAAAAGAATTGGTACTTACAACAGCCTACTCACCACATTGTAATTCAGTTATTAGCCGTAACACAGCAGCAAATTAGTATTGAGTTTATGACTAAATATGAACTGGAAGGTGAGGCCTATACTTATCAAACTAAAAGAAACAACAAAATTTGGTGGGTAGTTACGTTTGGTAATTTTGCGAGTTTAGAGGATGCAAAATTGGCAATGAAAACATTGCCTTCTGACATTTTAAAAAATAAACCTTTTTATAAAAAAATTAGCAAAATAAAACAAGAAATAGCACTAGTTGATCAGTAAATCAAATCGCTTTAGTGTAAAATCGCGTAACACCAGATTGAAGTAAAGAGCCAATGCAGCAAAAGAGTAGAGCCTTCCTTAAATGGGCTGGCGGAAAATACAGCCTCGTTGATGATATTAACGCGCGACTAAACCAAGCAAGCAAGCATGCAGACACTTTGGTTGAACCTTTTGTTGGTGCTGGATCGGTGTTTTTAAATAGTAATTTTAAACATTATATTCTTAATGATATAAATGCAGATTTAATAAACTTATACAAAGAACTAAGAAATTCACCAGATGAGTTTATTAGTGATGCAAAAAAGCTATTTGTTGATTTGAATAACCATCCTGACGCTTACTATGAGTATCGTGTACAGTTTAATCAAAGCCGCGATGTATATGAGCGATCAATGTTATTTTTGTACATGAACCGTTATGGTTATAACGGGTTGTGTAGATACAACTTAAAAGGTATTTTTAATGTGCCTTTCGGTAAATATAAAAAGCCTTATTTTCCTGAAAAAGAAATGTATTTTTTTGCCGCGAAAGCTCAGCAAGCAACTTTCACCTGTTTAGATTACGATGATGTATTTAAATTGGTACCCGAGAATGCAGTTATCTATTGCGACCCGCCATATGTACCCTTAAGTAAAACTGCATCATTCACCTCTTATGCAAAGGGTGGCTTTAATTTAGATGATCAGGCTAACTTAGCTAATTTGGCAGAGCGGGCAGCATTTGAAAATAATACACCAGTACTTATATCTAACCACGATACAGTATGGACCCGAAAGATTTATAGCCAGGCATCATTGGATCAAATTCAAGTAAAGCGGACTATTAGCCCTAAAGGCGGTTCTCGTAATAAAGTAGATGAGTTAATGGCTATGTATTTACCACTAAAGCAACAATCGCGTAAATCGAAAATACAAAAACTATAAAAAGCACAATCGCAATTATAATTATTGAATATGGAGAGTGTTTTTTGAAGTCTGAATTGCGTTTGCTTTCTGATTGAACGCCAAAAAATGCTGCTAGCACACTTTGTAACGCGCTAAAAAATTGCAGCATTATATTAAAATAGAGGATTTAAAGATGGCGCTTTTTTCGAATCATCTGAGCTGGTAAGTAGTTCTAATAAATCTAAATAATGAAACTGCGCACTTCTACTATCACCAGTAATCCACGAAACCCAAGATGAATCCTCTTCTATCTTAATACACACTTCTGCAGTATTTTTAGAAACCACAGATAGATTTTGATAATGGCAATTATTTACTGAGCTAATTTCTGGCTCAGAATTTGGAGAGAAACTAAACGCCCCAATAAACAATAATGCCGATGCAATTAATATCCCTGTTTTAAAAGCTCGCATATGTAGGCCTAATTATTTGTTACTTTTTTAATCATACCAAAGGTTGGTTAAATAACAAACTTAAATATTTAAGATAATAGTGAATAATTATTAAAAATAATAACTTAACTATTCTTTTTAATTTTAGGGATCCATCATTATCTTTTATCCGTTCTTGGGTAACTTCATTAATTAAGTTACATTAACGAAATATACTATTTATTGATGGAGTTAATCATGTTTAACCCAGAGCAAAAATATTTAATTGCCCCTTCTATATTGTCCGCTGATTTTGCAAAACTAGGCGAAGATGTTGATAAAGTACTCGATGCGGGTGCTGACGTGGTTCATTTTGATGTGATGGATAATCACTATGTACCTAATCTCACAATTGGCCCAATGGTGTGTAAAGCACTCAGAGATTACGGTATAACAGCACCTATCGACGTACATTTAATGGTAAAACCTGTAGATAGTCTTATTCCACTGTTTGCAGAGGCTGGCGCATCAATTATTACTTTTCATCCAGAAGCCAGTGAACACGTTGATCGTACAATACAGTTAATTAAAGATCATGGCTGTAAAGCAGGCTTAGTGTTTAACCCTGCAACGAGTCTAAGTTACTTAGATCATGTTATTGATAAGCTAGATACCATTTTACTTATGTCGGTAAACCCTGGGTTTGGCGGACAAAGTTTTATCCCTCATACGCTTGAAAAGCTACGACAAGCTAAGCAACGTATAGTTGCATCGGGTCGTGATATTCGCTTAGAGGTAGATGGCGGTATTAAAGTCGATAATATTGCAGCAGCGGCTCGAGCGGGTGCAGATATGTTTGTGGCAGGCTCCGCTATTTTCAACCAACCTGATTACAAAGTGGTGATTGATCAAATGCGTGAGCAGCTTGGAAGTGTAAAATAATGAAGTACGACGTCGCCTTATTTGATTTAGATGGTACTTTGGTTGATAGCGTTTACGACTTGTATATTGCTATTAACCTAACCTTGAGTGACCTCGCTTTTCCTATCGTTAGCCAACGCTTAGTTGAAAGCTGGGTTGGTAATGGTGTCGAAGTCCTTGTTAAACGCGCTTTGAGTGGCGATATGCAAGTGAGTGAACATTTAGACGAGTCACTTAGTGATAAAGCAATATCACGGTTTTATAAGCACTATGAACAACAAGTTGGTGAGTATAGTGTGCTGTACCAACACGTGGAAACTGGGCTTGCAGCACTTCGTGGTATGCCAAAAGCACTAATCACTAATAAGTCTCGAATTTTTACAGAGAAACTACTCGATAAACTGGCACTAACGAGTCATTTTGATGTGATTGTATGCGGTGACGACATGGCAAAAAAACCGTCGCCAGAACCATTGCTATTTGCCTGCAAAAAACTAAATGCGGAGCCTAATAAAGCAATAATGATAGGTGATTCTAAAAGCGATATACTTGCAGCTAAAGCCGCTAATATAGACGTAATTGCACTTAGTTATGGCTATAACCAAGGTGAAAATCTTAAGGATTACAATCCACAGTACCTATGCGATAACTTCTTAGATATAATACCTGTTCTAACGCAGCGTTAAATATTATTCATTAAGCAAAATAAAGGAAAATCATGAGTAAACCAGTAGTTTTAAGCGGCATTCAGCCAACCGGTGGTATGACAATAGGCAACTATGTTGGCGCTATTAACCAGTGGCTAAAGTTACAGGAAGACCACGAAAGTTTCTTTATGTTAGTAGACTTACACGCTATTACTGTTCGCCAAGAGCCTGAATTACTGCGCTCTCGCGTGTTAGATGGTATTGCTCTTTACGCGGCATGTGGCATTGATCCTGAAAAATCTGCGTTATTTGTACAATCACAAGTACCTGAGCACGCACAGTTAGCATGGGTATTAAATTGTTACGCGCAAATGGGTGAGCTTAATCGAATGACTCAGTTTAAAGACAAGTCATCTAAGCATGCAAATAACGTAAACGTGGGCTTATTTTCATATCCGGTATTACAGGCTGCGGATATTTTATTATACCAAGCTGATCAAGTACCAGTAGGGGATGACCAAAAGCAGCATTTAGAGCTGACTCGCGATATAGCCACACGCTTTAATAATTTATATGGCGACGTATTTAAATTACCAGAACCGTACATTCCACAGTTTGGTGCACGCGTAATGAGCTTGCAAGATCCACTTAAAAAGATGTCTAAGTCTGACGAAAACCCAAATGGTTACATCATGTTATTAGATGAGCCTAAACAAATTGTGAAAAAGCTTAAAAAAGCAGTAACTGATTCAGATGAACAAGCACGTATTTATTTTGATCGCACAGAAAAGCCTGGCGTATCAAACTTGCTTACTTTATTGAGTGTTGCAACTAAACGTTCAATTGAAGACCTAGTGCCTGAGTATGAAGATAAAATGTATGGCCACCTGAAAAAAGACACTGCCGATGCAATTGTCAACATGATTGAGCCAATTCAAGCACGCTTTAAAGAGATCAGAGATGATCAAAACCTACTTGATAGCATAATGAAATCAGGTGCTGAAAAAGCAAGTGTACGTGCTGAGAAAACACTTAAATCAGTTTACGATGCACTTGGTTTTATACCTCGTGGTTAAATTATAAATATTGAACCCCCATAAAATACCGCTACTTAGCGGTATTTTATGTTGTAGTACATTCATTTTATGCAACATTACAGTATTGAAAGGAATTTACATGAGCTTTAAAGTTAAGCACTATGCTGCAAAAACGATTAAGACTAGCTATGCAATGGAGTGGGAAATGCTACTCACTGAATTAGTTATTGGCTTATTGTGCAGCGTATTTGCTTATCTTGGTTTTAAGGCGAGTGTATTACTCATTTTTGTCGCTAATTTATTTATTGCAGTATGTTGTTTTTCTTTAATAACATTTTCGATTGTTATGTTGATAAAAGAAAAGTTAGAGCAAAAAAAATAGCGGGAAGTGAGTCTTCTCGCCATTTTTAATTAAGTGTAACCTCGACAGTTAAATAACCTTAATGCCGATTGGTTTGTAACAACCGAACCTCTATTTATTTAATAGAGGTTTTAAGTAATGCCCAGTATGTGAACGCTCACATTCGGCTACTTCTTCAGGCGTGCCTGCAATGAGTATTTCACCGCCGCCAGCTCCGCCTTCAGGTCCTAAATCTATCACCCAATCTGCTGTTTTAATAACATCGAGGTTGTGCTCAATAACAACAATTGTATTTCCGTGGTCGCGCAGACGATGAAGTACAACAAGCAGCTGCTCAATATCAGCAAAGTGTAAGCCTGTTGTTGGCTCATCTAATATGTAGAGTGTTTTACCTGTATCACGCTTTGATAGCTCGCGTGCTAGTTTTACACGTTGCGCCTCACCACCTGAAAGAGTGGTAGCGGCTTGACCTAAGCGGACATACGATAAACCAACGTCCATTAGGGTTTTAAGCTTACGGGCAATAGCCGGTATTTTATCAAAGTAATCATGAGCGTCTTCAACAGTCATCTCAAGTACTTGGTGTATGTTTTTACCTTTGTATTGTACTTCGAGCGTTTCACGGTTATAGCGTTTGCTCTTACACACATCACACGGTACATACACATCAGGTAAAAAGTGCATTTCAACTTTAATTAAGCCGTCACCTTGGCACGCTTCACAGCGTCCGCCTTTAACGTTAAAGCTAAAGCGACCTACTTTGTAGCCACGTGAACGCGCTTCTTGTGTGCCTGCAAATAACTCACGAATACCGGTAAATATACCTGTGTAGGTTGCCGGGTTTGAACGCGGAGTACGACCAATCGGGCTTTGATCAATATCGATTACTTTATCAAAATGATCTAAACCCCTAATTGATTTATACGGTGCCGCTTCGGCAGTGGTTGCGCCATTTAGCTCTGTATGAGCAAGTTTAAATAAAGTGTCGTTTATTAGCGTTGATTTCCCCGAGCCCGATACACCTGTCACGCAGGTCATTAAACCAAATGGGATTTTTAAATCCACATTTTTAAGGTTATTACCCGTTGCGCCAAATAGCTCTAGCCATTTATCGTTCGTTGGGTGACGTTCTTTTGGTATTTCTATTTTACGTACGCCAGATAAAAATTGGCCCGTAACAGACTCTTTGCTTGCTAAAATATCGTCGCGCGTACCTTGAGCAATAATATGCCCACCATGAACACCCGCACCTGGACCAATATCAATAATATGATCTGCCGCACGAATAGCATCTTCATCGTGCTCTACCACAATAACGGTGTTACCTAAGTCGCGTAAATGAATTAGTGTTTGTAGTAAGCGGTCGTTATCGCGTTGATGCAGCCCAATAGATGGCTCATCTAGTACATACATTACACCTACAAGGCCAGCACCAATTTGACTGGCTAAGCGGATACGTTGAGCCTCACCACCTGATAATGTATCGGCGCTACGTTCAAGTGATAAATAATTTAGGCCAACGTTAATTAAAAACGATAAGCGGTCTCGAATTTCTTTTAATATTTTTTCAGCTATTTGGCCTTTTTGTCCAGTTAACTCTAAACCTTCAAAAAATTCCATGGCTTCACCAATACTCATGCATGTGATTGCAGGTAAGTTGGTTTGTCCAATAAATACATTTCGAGACTCTTCGCGTAAGCGCGAGCCATGACAGCTAGGACACGCTTGGCTTGTTTGGTATTTAGCAAGTTCTTCGCGTACAGAGTTTGACTCGGTCTCGCGGTAGCGGCGATTCATGTTATTTAAAACGCCTTCAAACTCATGGTTACGCGTAATTAAATCGCCACGGTCGTTACGGTAATTAAACGCAATTTTAGTGCTACCAGAGCCATCTAAAATAATTTTTTTCGAGTCGCTGTCTAAATCTTGATAAGGCACGTCTAAATCAAAATTGTAATGATCCGCAACCGCTTGCAGCATTTGATAGTAATAAAAGCTGCGTTTATCCCATCCTTTAATTGCACCGCCAGCAAGGCTTAATTCCGGGTTATGCACTACGCGATTAGGATCAAAATATTGACGTATACCTAAACCATCACAGGTTTGACACGCACCAGCTGGGTTATTAAACGAAAACAAACGCGGCTCAAGTTCAGTCATTGCATAGCCACAAGTAGGGCAGGCAAAATTTGCTGAAAATAGAATCTCTTCAGCGCTGCTATCATCCATATATGCTACATGTGCAACGCCATTAGACATTTCAAGTGCAGTTTCGAACGATTCTGCTAAGCGTTGTTGTAAGCCATCTTTTACTTTAAATCTGTCTACAACAACTTCTATTGTATGTTTTTTATGAAGCTCAAGCGTTGGAGGATCAGACAAGTCACATACTTCACCGTCTATACGGGCGCGAATATAACCTTGGCTAGATAGCTGTTCTAATAACTTAACATGCTCACCTTTACGCTCTTTTACTATTGGCGCAAGCAGCATTAATTTACTGCCCTCAGGTAGAGCCAAAACAGTATCTACCATTTGGCTCACTGTTTGCGCAGCAAGTGGTAAATCATGTGTAGGACATCGTGGTTCGCCAACGCGGGCAAACATGAGTCGTAAGTAATCGTAAATTTCGGTAATAGTACCTACGGTTGAACGCGGGTTATGAGACGTTGACTTTTGCTCAATAGAAATGGCAGGAGAGAGGCCTTCAATGTGATCTACATCAGGCTTTTCCATAAGCGATAAAAATTGTCTTGCATACGCAGAGAGTGATTCAACATACCGGCGCTGCCCTTCTGCATAAAGTGTATCAAATGCAAGTGATGACTTCCCCGAACCAGATAGGCCAGTAATAACTATTAATTTATCACGTGGGATGGTTAGGCTGATGTCTTTTAAATTGTGCGTGCGGGCGCCTCGGACTTCAATGTTTTCCATGCTATCTCGTTTATTACCAAAATTATTTACTCAGTATCGCATAATACGAAGCAATATTAATCCTTGATCAATGAAAAATCCTTACTTATAGGCGATTAATTATTGCCAAGCTTATGGTAGAATCCCAACCTCAATTTTTCATAGAGTAAGATCACGCAGATAATGACCGCATCTTCACTTAATTCACGAGAAAAACGCGCCGCTGTATCACTGGCGAGTGTGTTTGCATTTAGAATGCTCGGCTTGTTTATGCTGATGCCTGTATTGGCTATTTATGGACAATCGCTTGAAGGTTTTTCGCCTATTTGGATTGGTTTTGCCATTGGTGCGTATGGTTTAACGCAAGCTGTATTACAAATACCTATGGGTCGATTATCCGATAAGATTGGCCGTAAAAAGGTTATTGTTGGTGGCTTAGTTGTATTTGCCATTGGCTCTGTAGTTGCTGCATTAGCTGACTCTATACAAATGGTTACCGTAGGCCGCGCTCTACAAGGTATGGGCGCAATAGCCAGTGCGCTACTCGCGTTTGCTTCAGATTTAAGCCGCGATGAGCAACGACCAAAGGTAATGGCCGTTATTGGTATGAGCATAGGAATGAGCTTTGCCTTTGCTATGTTACTTGGACCAATTGTTGCAGCTTCGTGGGGTATTGCGGGTGTATTTTGGTTGACTGCTATTTTAGCTGTCTTTGGTATATTTATAGTGACCATGCTAGTGCCAAAGGCGGTAAATAAAGCACCCAAAGGCGATACATTAGCAAGCTTTAGCGACATTAAAAAATTAATTAAACACCCTCAGTTAGCACGATTAAATGCAGGTGTATTGTTATTGCATTTAACGCTAACCACAATTTTTGTGGTACTGCCGAGTCAATTAATTAAAGATGGTTTGGTTGCCGACCAGCATTGGTATTTATATATCCCAGTGTTGTTTTTAGCCTTTTTATTAATGGTACCAATAATGATTGTGGCCATTAAAAAAGAGAAAGAAAAACAAGCGTTCATTGGCTCAGTAGCCTTGTTAACTATTAGTATGTTAGCAATGTCGGTATGGGTTAATAGTGTAGTAGGCATTGCTGTGTGTATGCTGCTTTATTTTGTGGCGTTCAACTTTTTAGAAGCCACTATGCCTGCGTTTGTATCGCGAATAGCACCTGCAAGCCAAAAAGGTTCAGCAATGGGTGGCTACTCATCTAGTCAGTTTTTAGGCGCCTTTTTGGGCGGTATGTTAGGTGGCTATGTAGCACAAACTACAACGACGCAAGCTGTGTTTGCGGCAGCGGCACTTGTTGGGTTAATATGGCTTATTATTGCGTGGAAAATGCAAGTCCCACCCAAAAGTAAAGTTATTAGTTTAATGACCAAATTAGATTCTGAAGAGCATGCTCAAACACTTGCTTCTCAGTTAGTTGCTTTACCAGGCGTAATAGAAGCAACTGTGGTTTGCGATGAAAGTCGCAGCTATTTAAAGATTAATGATAAAGAATTTGACCTAGACCAAGCGCGTAAAGTAGCTGGTTTAATCTAACATTTATAGGAGATGGTTCCATGGCACGCGGTGTGAACAAAGTAATTTTGGTTGGTAATTTAGGGCAAGATCCTGAAGTTCGTTATATGCCTAACGGCAACGGTGTAGCAAATATTACCTTAGCAACTTCAGATAGCTATAAAGATAAAAACACTGGCCAAATGGTTGATAAAACTGAGTGGCACCGTGTTGTATTTTTTGGCAAGTTAGCTGAAATTGTTGGTGAATATTGTCGTAAAGGTTCACAAATTTATGTTGAAGGTAAGCTTCAAACACGTAAGTGGACCGATCAACAAGGCCAAGAAAAATACACTACAGAAATAGTTGTAGATGGCTTTACTGGTCAAATGCAAATGTTGGGCGCACGTGGTGGCGATCAACAAAGTGGTGGTTACCAAGGTAATCAGCCGCAAGGTGGGCAACAAGGTGGTGGTTACCAAGGTAATCAAGCGCAAAGTGCTCAACAAAGTGGTGGTTACGGTCAAAATAATCAAGGCCAAAATAACCAGCAACAAGGTGGTTATGCTCCACAACAGCAAGCAGCACCTGCAGCGCAACCTCAGTCAGCGCCAGCACCACAACAAAATAACCAATACCAACAACCGCAAGGCGGCTTTGCACCACAACAAAATAGTGCACCGCAGCAACAAGGTGGTTTCGCTCCTAAACCACAAAGTGCTCCGCAAGGTGGCGCATCAAACCCAATGGAACCAACCATTGATTTTGATGACGATATTCCGTTCTAGCTTACGTATAATTTAAAAGTGTAAATATAAATCGCTTTTAATTAAAGTGTTAAACCAAGCCCAGTGTAAAAACTGGGTTTTTTGTTTTTAAAAAGATGTAAAAATGACATGGTGTATCTATAAAACACTATGTCACTATTATCTAAACAATTAGCCACGTAACTGAAGCTAATGTTTATATCAATATTATTAAAATATGACTCATTCTTGCGAGCTAAATAACTTATCTACTTTGTTTCTTCTCTGTTGTAGAAGTATTTGCCAATCGTATCAGTTGCTCATTTTATTTTATGTAATTTGTATTAGTTGATATATAAATGATTGCAATCTATCCTCTACAGACTTTTTTAAATGAAGCTATGGGAAATATGAAGACTCATATCGTAACAGTATTTCTATTTTTTCAGCTTTTTAGTGCTAATTTGCATGCTCAAGTATCATCCGAGACTACGCAAGTTCTATTAATTAATTCTATAAATCAAGATATGCCATGGCAGAAAAGTGTTGAGGTTGGATTACGTGCAGAATTAACTAGACAAGCTTTTGACTTTGATCTCTTTGTTGAAAATATGGATGTTGGTCGCTTTGATGAAGTACAGCAAAAAAAAGTGATGAAACTGTATTTACAGCAAAAGTATCAGAACAGAAAAATTGATATCATTGTTACTCAATCGGTATCAGCTGCAGCGTTATTGACTGAATTTTATGGTTTTTTCCCAGATGTACCAAAAATATATCTAGAGCCAGGCGCTAATTTTACAGTACCTGAGAGTATCAATACGGTCACAATAAATGCTAAATTAGACTACAAGCAGGCAACTCAAGATGCAGTTAATTTAATAAACCCAAAAGAGCTCATTGTTATTTTAGATACGACGAATGACATGGGGCGTAATTTTTATCAAAATCTTCTTCCGGTTATTGGTAATGATTTTCCTCATTTGAGGATAGAAAAATGGTTTGATGTGCCAACCGAGACCTTAATAAATAAAATAAATAATGCCCCATCTGATGCCATTGTATTGTTTACTCCTATTTTTCGAAAGTATAAGGGGAAGCAGTTAAGTCCTTTTCAGTTTGTAAAATTGCTAACAAGTGATAACCAAGCTCCTATTTTTAGTTATTGGCATGCGTTATTAGGTTCTGGTATTGTTGGCGGGTACTTATTATCGGGCGAAACCATTGGTAATCGTATCGCAGAATCAATCATATTTTTTAAGGAAAATAAAAGCTTAAAACCGATTGATGATGAAAAACTCAGTGCGCACTATTATGATTGGAGACAATTAAAAAAGTTTAAAATAGATCCTCAACGTTTACCCCAAGGGTCGATGCTTTCCTATTACGAACCTACCTATTTTGAAGAAAACAAAATGCTTATTTATAGCGCAATTATTATTATATTAACGCTAAGTAGTTTTTTAATGTTTTTTTTAATTTTGAATAGCAAACGCGTACAGCTGTTAAAAGAGTTAGATAGCGAAAAATTAAAACTAGAATTTCGTGTTGAGCAACGAACCAAAGAGTTATTAACAGCAAAAGATGAAGCGGAGCATTTAGCTTTGGTTAAATCAGAGTTTTTGGCTAATATGAGTCATGAGATAAGAACCCCAATGAATGGAGTTATAGGCCTCACCAATATTTTACTTGAAAGTGAATTGCCACTAAAACAAAGGCAGTACCTAGATAAAATTAAATACTCTTCGGATCAATTGTTAATCGTGATAAACGATATCTTAGACTTTTCTAAAATTGAATCAGGAAATACTAACCTCGAAGAATTTCCTTTTTCGGTTAACGCTGTTGTAGATTACATAAAAACAACGTTTGAAAACCAAGCTCAGGACAAGGGCATTAAATTTATAGTTAATGTAGCGTCAAATGTTCCACCTGATTTAGTCGGAGATGTTGTTCGCATTAATCAAGTGCTATTAAATTTATGCTCTAATGCAATAAAGTTTACTTCACACGGGAAGGTGTCTGTTTGCATTCATGCAGAGCAAATACTGAACGATGATGAATCAATATTAATACACTTTATTGTTAAAGATTCAGGCATTGGTATCGCACCTCAAAACGTATCTCACTTATTTGATGCATTTACGCAAGAAGATAGCTCTACGACCCGAAACTTTGGCGGCACAGGATTAGGTTTAACAATAAGTAGACGTTTGTGTAAGTTAATGGAAGGCGATATTTCTGTCGTAAGTACGCAACATTTAGGCAGTGAATTTACCGCATCAGTAAAAGTAAAAGTTAATAAGAAAATTGTTATTGCAGATTCTTTCAATTCAATTCAAACCAGTATTTTAGATTCAAAAAATTCAGCTAATCACCCATCTTTAATTGGTTTAAAGGTGTTAGTAGCCGAAGATAACGAGATTAACAAATTAGTTATTACCGCAATGTTGGAGAAAAAAGGTGTGGTAATTCATTTAGTCGATAATGGGTTTGAATGTATTCAAGCCCATAAATCTCAACAATTCGACTTAATATTAATGGATATCCATATGCCAATTATGGATGGTATTGAAGCGAGTAAAATGATACGAAATGACAGCGATAAAACGATTGCCAATATTCCAATCATCGCTTTAACAGCTAATGTTATGGAAAAGGATATTATGTATTATCTATCAATAGGTATGAATGCGCATGTGGCTAAGCCAACAAAAGCCGCAGAGTTATATCGCATTATTATTCAGTGTTTAAAGACTGCGTAGTCTAGGTAGATAAAATATAGCCGCTAAAGCGCTCCAGATAAGTGATAAAAGCCTAATACCACCACATTTGACTTAAAAAATGGTTTTATAAAAAAAACAAGTACTATAATACTCAACACGCCCTAATCTAAAAGCTGGATAATAAATCAATTTTGATTCAAAAATTTAGTAGGTAGTTTAACTATTTGTAATCACGGCAATTAAGCTGATCTCAAAAATATAAGTAATGCAAAAATAACAAAGCCATGGAGTCCCCCACGGCTTTGCAACGTTACTTTTATAGTGCAGCAACAACTTCAACTAACGTATCTTTGGCATCTCCAAAGAGCATTTGAGTGTTTTCTTTAAAAAATAGTGGATTTTGTACCCCAGCATAACCAGTTGCCATACTACGTTTTAAAACAATGGATGTTTTGCCCTGCCAACACTCAAGTACAGGCATTCCCGCAATAGGGCTATTTGGTTCATCAAGTGCAGATGGGTTAACAATATCGTTTGCACCAATCACAAGTGAAACATCGACTTGTGGAAAATCATCATTTACTTCATCCATTTCAAACACAATACCGTAAGGAACTTTAGCCTCAGCGAGTAACACATTCATTTGTCCAGGCATGCGTCCTGCAACAGGGTGTATTGCAAAGCGCACATTAATATTTTTTTCACGTAATTTATTTGTGAGTTCGCATACTATTTGCTGTGCTTTTGCAACGGCCATCCCGTACCCCGGAATAATCATTACTTCTTTTGCACTCATAAGTAGTGCAGCTGTTTCGGTTGCACTTATGGTAAGCACTTCACCTTGATCTTGAACCTCACCAGATGAGGCTTTTACATTGCCACCACCAAAGCCGCCGGCAATGACAGATAAAAAATTTCGATTCATAGCTTTGCACATTATGTAGCTTAAAATAGCTCCGCTTGAACCTACTAATGCGCCAATGACAATAAGTAAGTCGTTATTTAGCATAAAGCCTGTCGCGGCAGCGGCCCAGCCTGAGTAACTATTAAGCATAGATATAACAACGGGCATATCGGCACCGCCAATTGCCATAACCATATGAACACCAAAAACTAAAGCAAGCGCTATCATAATAACCAGCGGCAACATGCCATTACCAACAGCAGACTGCACAACGAATTGCTGCCCAAGCCACGCTACAGCAACTAATAAAACAAGATTAAATATGTGTCGTCCTGGTAGTGTTAAAGGCTTACTGCCTATTCGACCAGATAATTTACCAAAAGCGGTAATTGAACCTGAAAATGTAATAGCGCCAATTAAAACTCCTACATAGGTTTCAATATCATGAATAGTTAAATCAATACCCGAAAAGTGGCTGGAAGCGTCAGCAAAATTAGCATAGCCAACCATTATAGCCGCGAGCCCAACAAGGCTGTGCAAAATAGCAATCAGCTCTGGAATCTCAGTCATTTGCACGCGTTTGGCTACAAGTAGGCCAATACTGCCACCCACTAATAGTGCAATCATCAATTCAATATAGTTATTGGTAACAACGCCCAAAACAGTCGCAAAAAGCGCAATAACCATGCCTGAAATACCATACCAATTACCTTTACGGGCAGTTTCTTGATTGGATAGGCCGTTTAAAGCCAAAATAAAAAGAACCATCGCAGCAATATATGCCACGGTTACAATACCAGTACTGATCATGACAACCTCACTTACGGAACATTTTGAGCATGCGATGTGTTACAGCAAAGCCGCCAACAATATTAATACTCGCAATTAACACGGTAAAAACGGCAAACCATTTAATGGTGTCGTCTGTTGAGCTTATTTGAATTAAAGCACCGATAACAATAATGCTTGAAATGGCATTGGTTACACTCATTAAAGGCGTATGCAGCGCAGGCGATACACTCCAAATAACCATATAACCTACAAAGCAGGCTAAAACAAAAACGGTAAAATGAGACATAAAATCACCGGGTGCAACGCCACCAAGACCAAGCAGTGCTAATGCACCGATAGCAGCGCCAATAATAGGTCCAAATACCGATTTCTTCTTCTCAACAATAGTGGGGGTAGAAATTGGTGTTGCGGCTACCTTTTTAGGGGTTGCAGATAGTGTGGTCGCTGGTGGCGGCCAGGTTGTTTTTCCTTCTGTGCATATGGTTGCACCTAATACAACGTCGTTTGTCATATCAACAAAGAGTTCGCCGTCTTTTTCTGGGGTCATTTCGGCTAACAGGTTGTATAAGTTATTACTGTATAATTGGCTCGATTGCGTAGCAAGGCGACTTGGTAAATCGGTGTAACCAATGATCGACACACCATGACACACGGCAACCTTTCCCGGGACTGTTAATTCACAGTTTCCGCCTTGTTCAGCAGCGAGGTCGACTATTACGCTGCCGCTGTTCATTGATGCAACCATCTCGCTGGTGATCAACTTAGGCGCTGGTTTTCCGGGTATGAGCGCGGTAGTAACAATTATATCAACGTCTTTAGCTTGCGCTGCAAACAATGCCATTTCGGCTTCGATAAATTCATCGCTCATTACTTTAGCGTAACCGCCTTCGCCTGAGCCGTCTTCATCTTTAAAGTCGAGCATTAAAAACTCAGCGTCCATGCTTTCAATTTGCTCTTTTACTTCAGCGCGCGTGTCAAATGAGCGAACAATTGCGCCCATACTTTTTGCAGCCCCAATAGCGGCTAAACCAGCAACACCTGCGCCAATTACAAGTACCTTGGCGGGAGCAACTCTTCCTGCCGCTGTAATTTGTCCGGTAAAAAAGCGACCAAAATGTTGGGCTGCTTCTACAATTGCACGATAGCCAGATATATTAGCCATTGAGCTTCGGGCATCCATTTTTTGTGCCCGAGAAATACGAGGAATGCTATCTATTGCAATGGCGGTGATGCCGCGTTGAGTTAAATCTTTTAGTATCTCTGGATTTTGTGCAGGCCATAAAAAACAGATTAATGTTTGTCCACTTTTTAGTAATGTATTTTCATCAACTTCAGGTGCTTGTACTTTGAGCACAATATCAGATTGTGCCCATATATCTTGTGCTGAGTTAACTACTTCACAACCTGCTGCGATATACGCATCATCTGTGTAATTAGCCGCCATACCTGCACCCGCTTCAATGGCGACATTAAAACCAAGTTTTATTAATTTACTTACAGCATCAGGGGTTGTTGCGACTCGGCGCTCACCTGTGCGAATTTCTTTTGGAACACCGATTTTCATTTTATACCTCAGATTTTAATGCCAAGAGTAGAGATTAGTGTTTTAGGGCGTGGAATCAGTAATACGGTGGTGGTTGTTGCTTATTGGCACGTGTCCACCGTATTTATTGCTATTTAAAGTGTAAAATCAATAACTACGCGAGAAGGGACCTTGCCATTTTCGAGCCTTTCAAAAATGTTATTGATAGCGCTCAAAGGCTGTAATTCAATATCAGCTTTAACTTTGCCTTGTGCTGCAAAAGCCAATGCCTCGGCCATATCTTTGCGATTACCAACGAACGATCCTTTTATAGTGATACAATTTGCTACTACATCAAATAGCGGCGTCGGAAACTCGCCTGGTGGTAAGCCAACTAAAACACATGTACCGTGTTTGCGGGTCATGTTAACCCCTTGCTCAAATGCAGGCAGTGAAGGCGCTGTAATAAGCACGCCATGCGCACCACCTTGCGTTATTTCTTTGACTGTATCAGCGGCATTCGCTTTTTTTGCATTAACAACCGCATCTGCGCCCAATGAGGTGGCATGTTCAAGTTTTGTATCATCAATATCAACGGCACAGACTTTAAGACCCATAGCTTTAGCATACTGAATTGCTAAATGACCAAGCCCTCCACAGCCTGAAATTGCAACCCACTCACCTGGTTTAGCATCGGTCTCTTTAATACCTTTGTACGTTGTAATGCCAGCACAAATTATAGGGGCTGCTTGTACTGCTGATAAACCATCAGGAATATGCGCTACGTAATTAGGGTCAGCGATAATATATTCGGCAAAGCCGCCATTTTTAGTGTAACCACCAAACTCAGCATCAGGGCAAACGGGTTCATAGGCACTTAAGCAAAACTCACAGTGTCCACAAGCAGAATAAAGCCACGGAACACCCACTCTATCACCCACTTTTACACTAGTAACATCTTCACCAACTTTAGTAACTAGCCCAATACCTTCATGACCAGGCGTAAATGGTGGGGTTGGTTTTAATGGCCAATCACCATTTGCTGCGTGTAAATCGGTGTGGCATACACCGCAGGCTTCTGTTTTAACTAATATTTGCCCTGCATTAGGTGATGGAATATCTAAATCACGTAGAACTAAAGGTTTACCAAATTGCTCTACAACGGCTGCTTTCATTTTTTGGTTCATAATTTTTCCTATAATATTAAAAAGCTAGAAACAGCGCCTTTAAAAAGGCGCGTCAATATCAACAACATTAAATGTTAAGTCGGCTACATCTTTTGCACGAAATAATATAGAGAACAGCTCCCCATCTCACTGACTACAAGGTGATGTAGCTTGCATTTCATTCACTTGCTGCCGTAAGCCAATTTTCCTTAATCGAACACCTTGTCCGCGACCTTATCGGTAGACGATACCACCATCAGTAATGATTGCCTGGCCAGTTATGTAGTCTGAGTCTGGGCTTGCGAGATACGAAACTAGGCTTGCAACATCGTCAGGTGTTTCTGAGCGGCCTAGCGCAATGCCATCCACGAACTTCTTGTAGGTTTCACCAACAGCAGCCCCCGTAACTTCTGAAAAGCGTTTATCAATTGTTACCCACATATCAGTACCCACAATCCCAGGACAATAGGCGTTTACGGTGATACCATCGCTGGCGTACTCTTTCGCAGATGCTTGTGTTAAAGCTCGGATTGCAAATTTTGTTGCAGAATAAACACCTAACATAGCAAAACCATCATGTCCGGCTATCGATGAAGCATTAATGATCTTTCCTGAATGTCCTAGAGCTTTGAACTTAGCTGCTGCAGCCTGAATTCCCCATAGCACACCTTCAATGTTTATTTTTAAGATGCGCGAGACTTCTTCAGGTTCTACATCGGCAATAGGGTTAACCTGTGCGATACCTGCGTTGTTAACCATGACATCAAATCCACCTAGTGTATTTTGAGTATGTTCAACGGCAGCATATACTTCATCGCGGTTACTTACGTCAGCTTTAAACGTCGTTACTTTACGACCAAGATTTTCAATTTCTGAAGCGACTACTGCCATTTTTTCTTCGTTAATATCAACGATTGCAATATCAGCCCCATCGCTTGCAAGCCGTAATGCAATACCGCGTCCAATACCCTGACCAGCTCCAGTCACAAGTGCTACTTTGTCATTTATATTTTTCATAAAAATGTCCTCTAGACTTGAATTTATAGATATTTATATAAATAATTTTTCTGTATGCTATTTAACAGCGCCTTTAAAAAGGCGCGTCAATATCAACAACATCAATAAGTTTATGATTAACAAACTCTTTAATCCCTAGGCCAATTAACTCACGACCAAAACCAGAGCGACGAACGCCACCAAATGGTAGGTCTGCTTTAACCATTGTTGGATGATTGACAAAGATCATCCCGGTAGATATTTGCTTAGCGACTTCTAAGCCATGTTCAGGATTTGAGGTAAATACTGATCCACCTAAGCCAAATGGAGAGTCATTTGCAATTTTAATTGCGTCTTTTTCATCTTTTGCACGAAATAGCATTGATACAGGACCAAAAAATTCCCAGTTGCGCGCAGGATTATCTTCGCTAATATTTGTTAAAATGGTGGGTTGTACAAAGGCGCCTTGACTCGGTACTTTAGGGCCCACTTCAGTGGCTGTTGCACCAAGCTTAATAGCCTCATTGATTTTTGTTTTTAACTCATCAGCAGCGCTTTGTGATGACAGCGGAGCTAACGTAGTGGCGGGAACAAGCGGATCGCCTGCCTGCAACTTAGCAACACCTGCAGTGTAAAGTTCAACAAATTCATCATAAACGCTATCTTCGATGATCATACGCTTGGATGATACGCATACTTGTCCACCGTTCCAGTGGCGACCAAATACCGCCCAATTAACTGTTTTTTCCATTTCAGCGTCAGCAAGTACAACAAACGCATCGGCTCCACCAAGCTCTAATGTAGACTTTTTAAGTGCTTTACCAGCGGCTGCAGCCACTATTACACCAGCACTTTCAGAACCCGTAAGTGCAACCCCACGAACTCGTGGATGAGAAATGATCATTTCTGTTTGAGAGTGTGCGGCATACAGGTTTTTAAAAGCGCCTTTAGGTAGGCCTGCTTCGAGCATAAGTGCTTCAAATGCTGCTGCACATTGTGGAACAATCCCAGCGTGCTTGAGTAGCATCGTATTGCCCGCTGATAATTGTGGCGCAATGATACGAGCAACCTGGTAATACGGGAAATTCCATGGTTCAACAGCAAGTAGTACACCAAGCGGTTCGTGTACAACAACTGCTTCACCTTCAGCAGGCTCTGCTACGGGTAAATTTGTAGGTGCAAGAAGTTTTTCAGCGTTGTTAGCGTAGTACTCTAAAATAGCGGCTGATAATTCTACTTCGGCTTTTGCTTCTGATGTTATTTTTCCCATTTCTAGGGTTAATAAATTAGCGTATTTAATAACATTTTTGCGTAATAAGTCGGCCGCTTTTTGCATTATTTTTGCGCGTGAAGAAAAAGATGTTCGCTTCCAAGATTGGAATACCGAATCGGCATTTTCTATTGCTTGAGTGATTTCAGCATCAGTAGCATCAGGAAAGGTTTTTACAACCTCACCTGTATATGGATTTGTTGTTGCGTAAGCCATGATAGTACCCTCAATTAAGCTAAATAAGATTGTTAACACTTTCATTTTTAATGAATAACGCCGAGAAACTGCGTATGTAACTATCCTAGAGTAAGTATTGAAGTGAAACTATTGGTGATGTTACGTAAAAACATGTGGAAAACCACAGCTTGAAAAGTTAAGTGATTGACTCAATAGAGCTAATTTTATTGTTTAGGGTCTGTTGATCTTTGCGGATTAAAATTTGTTCAAACTAGGGGCGATTTAATCGCGG
>NZ_JJNY01000023.1:0-36790 GCF_000690035.1 Pseudoalteromonas sp. S3431 | reverse complement strand
AGGCTCTGCCTTGCCTAAAAATCAAACATACTGCTGCAAATTCAATCACCAAAGAACAACACGCCCTAATCTCCATATAATAAACATACTTTAGCCAATACAGTGAGTTGCCATGTTAAATAATAAAATACCTCCCGTTATTGTTGTGCTGTTTTTTGCAGGCATAATGGCGCTTATTGCGCATTACAGTGTTATTGATTTCACCGCATTTATTACCTACTTAGCAGCAAGTTTGGCCATTATTGGCTGTATTTTTTGTATTGCAGGGGTGGCGAGCTTTAAAATAGCAAACACCACAGTAAACCCAAATAAACCTGAGCAAGCGTCAAAACTTATTACGAGCGGCATTTATAAAATTTCACGCAACCCTATGTATGTGGGTTTTGCATTTATTTTAGCAGGGTGGGGTATTTGGTTAAGCTCGTTGTGGGCGCTATTGTGTGTTGTTGGGTTTATTGCCTATTTAACGCTTTTTCAAATAATACCCGAGGAGCGTGCGCTCACTAAATTATTTGGCGAAGAGTTTAGCGCCTATAAAGCGCGCGTAAAACGCTGGTTGTAATTAATACCATTGACTTAAAAACCTGACAAACAAAAAAGGCTATCAATGATAGCCTTTTTTGTTTACAGCAATTGTATTACTAATTAATTGCGGCTTATTCGTATTCTAACGGGTCTGTAATGTTATTTAGTGCAAATGCTTCAAGGCGTTCTTGGCACGCGCCACATTTACCACAGGCCTTTTCACGGCCGTTATAACAGGTCCACGTTTGGCTGTAATCTAAACCCATTTCAATACCGTCGGTTAAAATACCAATTTTAGTATTGTTTAAGTATGGGCTAAAAATTTCTACCGCGTCGTAGTTAGCAATACGGCACACGTCATCCATTTTTTGCACAAATTCAGGACGGCAGTCAGGGTAAATAGCATGATCCCCAGAATGAGCGCCGTAATAAACTTTGCCAGCTTTAAGTGATACCGCGTAACCAACAGCAAGCGAGAGCAAAATCATATTACGATTAGGCACAATCGTACTTTTCATGCTTTCTTCTTCGTAATGGCCTTCAGGCACATCAATATCATCAGTAAGTGATGAGCCACCAATAAGTTGGTTAATCGCCGAAATATCAACAATTTTATGCGGAACGTTTAATTTTTCACACACACTTGCCGCTACTTTAAGCTCTTTTACATGACGCTGACCATAGTCAAATGAAAGGGCATATACATCATGGCCTTGTTGCAGGGCTTTATTTAGTACGGTAAACGAGTCCATACCGCCGGAATAAATAACAACTACTTTTTGCGTCATATCTGTTTTGCTCTTAGTTTTAATAGAGGTTTATATCAGGGCGCGATATACTACACGGCCGCAGCTTAAATAACAATTTTTGCACAGCGCTTTTTGGTTTTTTAATAGTAGCAATTTGGCTGCTAGGTAGTAAGTGAGATCTCTTTTGTACAAAATTAATGAAGTGTTTGAAACCATTCAAGGTGAAGCTAGTTTTACCGGCACACCCTCAATATTTTTACGTTTGCAAGGTTGCCCAGTAGGCTGCTCTTGGTGCGACACCAAGCAAACGTGGGATGTTGATAATGTATATAAAGTATCGCTGGATGAAACCGTAGAAAAAAAAGCCGACTCAGATCATTGGGCTAACGCCAGTGCAGAGCAAATTTTAGCGCTGTTTCAATCACGTGGGTATACCGCAAAGCATGTAGTAATTACCGGCGGCGAGCCATGCATGTTTGATTTAAATCCAGTATGTAACTTATTACACGAACACGGTTTTAGCACACAAATAGAAACCAGCGGCACGTTTGAAATACTCGCCCCAGAGCAAACATGGGTAACGGTATCGCCAAAAATCAATATGCGCGGCGGTTATGAAGTACTTACCAGCACCATGAAGCGTGCAAATGAGATAAAACACCCCGTTGCGATGCAAAAGCACGTAGAAGAGCTAGAAGAATTATTTGCTAAAACAGGCGTTAATCCTAAGCTTGTTTATTTGCAGCCAATTAGCCAAAAAGTATCAGCAACCAAACTTGCAATCGACACCTGTATTGCCAAAAACTGGCGCTTATCAATACAAGTACATAAGTATTTAGGAATTAGTTAAAGCCAGCTTAAAGTTATATTACGTAGGTTGGGTAGAGCGAAGCTAAACCCAACAAATCTCCACTTCCACACCGTTTTATAACAACGTTTTATAATATTTAAATACGTAGGTCGGATAAGCGAAGCGTCATCCGACAACCATAAAACTCATATCTTCTTCGCTAATAGCCATAACTAGTTTACTATGCGCGACTTAAAAATATTCTACTACTTACCATTAGGCTTATATGTCCGCAAACGCGCTTTACACCGACCTTTCTGATTACTACGACTTAATGTGCGCAGATATAGATTATCAAGCCCAAAGCAATTCTATTCACAGGCTGCACCAAATTTTTGGTAATGGCGCAAACACCCATCTAGATTTAGCATGTGGCACCGGCCCGCATGTACGCCACTTTATTGATAACGGCTATAAAAGTAGTGGGCTTGATTTAAACCAGCCAATGCTCGATAAAGCAAAATTTCGTTGCCCAGAAGCGCAATTTTCGTTGCAAAACATGAGTGAATTTAAAGTCACCGAGCACTTAGATTTAATTACCTGCTTTTTGTATTCAATCCATTACTGCGACGGCATTAATAAGTTAAAAGAATGCCTTGCTAGCGTACACAGCGCATTAAACGTAGGTGGAATATTTTGCTTTAACACGGTTGATAAAAACAAAATCGACAGCGATTCATTTGTAGAGCACACCGCAACAAGCGAAAATAGCTTCTTCACATTTCGCTCTGGCTGGCACTATAGTGGCAGCGGCAGTAAACAGTTATTAAAACTCAGCATAGAAAAAACCACCGCAGACAAAACACTTGTATGGCACGACGAGCACCCAATGGTTGCTTTTAGTTATACCGAGCTTAAAGAAGCCCTAAAACCGTACTTCGAAATCCACATATTTGAACATGACTACGACAAAATAACCCCATGGGCACAGCGCTCAGGCAACGCCATTTTCGTCTGCGTAAAAATTTAAGGCGAACATTCATCAAGAAGAGATACAAGTTTGGGTAGAGCGCAGCGAAACCCAACGAGCTCCAACGAACCTCCAATACCCACGGCCCAATAACCCCGCATTATATATTTGAAAACGTAGGTCGGATAAGCGAAGCGCCATCCGACACCTATTTGAGTTTCGGCGAATATAAACAGCTAATTAATTATAATGTATGAAGTCAAAATTTGACCCATTTGGCTCTGACCCCTATGGCTCTACTATGGCTCTATGGCTCTTTAGAAATACTATCTTCCTTAGCTACCCAAATTGAAACAAGCTCTTGAGCATTGACGTATTCTGGATTTTCAGCTAAAGAGGAAATAGCAATTTTAGCTTCTTCAATAGAAGTTAGCTTTAAATTGCTTCTGTTAAAATACGCAGTAAGTTTTTGTTCTTGTGTTTTAGTCATATTATCGTAGTTGTTTGCAACCCAATATACGATGTGAATCAATGCTTCTGTATGTTTATTTTCCATACGCAGTATATTAGCTAAATCTACATGCACTGTGGCATCTAGCGCAAGTACTTGTTTGGCAGTGAAACCTGCATTATTTGTATGTTTCATATATGACATTTTTTGTTTTTGAAGTAACTTCCATGCTTCATCAAATAACTTGTTTTTTATAGCAACTTTTGCATTTTTTTTCAGTTCTGCGGCTTTGCCTAAATGATCCTCAGTAGTAGTGCTACCACTAAACAATTCCCCTGTATATTTAGATTCTCTTAGTCCACTACGAGAAACTATCTTTGTATCAGGTTTTCTTATCTGCTTATTAATATCTCTTTTTTGCTTTAAAGCTATGAAATACAACAATAGAAAAGCCCCTAGTAGAACTAAAATAAAAATCACCATAATCTATCTTCCTTATATAAATATTATGTTGTTATATTGAATATGAAATCAAAGTGGTCAAATATTGACCTTATACATCAAAATTATTGTTTGCTTATTTATCCCTCGATCATGCTTTTATTTAATCAAAGTGTGAGTAAATAACATAAAAAAGCGTTGCTCTAGAGTAATGCCTTTCTGTATATTTTTAATAGCTCAAAGGCTATTCAGCCGTTAAATAAGTTTGGGGCTACTTAATAGTGATCTTTAGTTTTAAACTTACAACTATAAAATCAATATTCACAAGGAAGAACACTTGCATATCCAAATTGCGGAACACATTAAATTAGCTCCTTTAGTGGAAAGCGATGCTGCGGACATTTTAAAGACTGTTAATTTAAGTCGGGCAAGTTTAGGTGAATTTTTGCCTTGGGTAGAAGGGGTAAACAATATTGAATCAGCTAAAAAGTACATACTCGACAGAGTAAACAGCGGGCTTAATAGTTCGCGGTGGTTTAAAATTTATTATAAAGATAATCTGAGTGGCATTTTTGCAGTTAAGTCTATTTGTCCTGAGTTGAATGTAGCGGAGCTTGGTTACTGGTTAAGTAGTGATGCACAAGGAAATGGTATTATCAGTCAAGTAATCGCAAGAGTGCCAAGCATACTCAAAAATACAAGCTCTAAAGTAATTGAGTTTAGATGCTTAGAACAAAATGTAGCTAGCATTAAAATTGCTTTAAAATCAGGTGCAAGTTTAGTTGGTACTATTCCAAACTTTGTATTGGTTGATAATACACTACAACAACTTAATATATATCAAGTGGCTTTATGAATAACCCTGAATACCAGACTCTCCAGTAATAACTCTGTCTATTTAATGACTTTTCTCATCAATCTCTTTCCCACAATTATAACAATCGTTAGTGGGGAGCTTATAACTACCTAGATTCAAATTGTAAGCGCATTACTTAGTTTTTCTTACAGGCAGGGCAGGCGTAATTAATTACAGAAACCAAAGGGGCCAAACCTTGACTTCATACATCAAAATTATTGACTACCAACTTATCCCTCAATCATGCTTTCACTTAACTAAATATTTAATAACTAGCATAAAAAAAGCGTTGCCCTTGAGCAACGCTTTTCTGTATTTGTCTAATAGCTGGTAGTTAACTTACTCAGCCGCTAGCTTATCCTGTTGCGAGATTACTCTGCTGCAAGATAGTCCAACACTACTTGATGGTGATCTTTAGTTTTAAACTTATCAAATAGGTGTTTTATTTTACCGTCTTGGCCTACTAAAAACGTTAGGCGGTGAATACCATCGTACTCTTTACCCATAAACTTTTTGTAGCCCCATACACCAAACGCTTCAGCAATGGCGTGGTCTTCATCGGCTAATAGGTCAAAATTAAGCTCTTTTTTAGTTTCAAAGTTTTTAAGGCGCTTAATTGGATCTGGGCTAATACCTACAACGCGGGTATTAAATTTAGCAAGCTCTGCTTGTTGGTCACGTAAGTTCTCGGCTTGAACCGTACAACCCGGTGTAGAGGCTTTAGGGTAAAAGTATACAAGTACTTGTTGTTCTTTTAACAGCTTGCTTAATGTTACTGTTTCGTCGTTTTGGTTTTGTAGGCTAAAAGCGGGTGCTGTATCGCCAGCTTGTAATGGACTAATTGTGTTCATGTTTAGCATCCTTAACGAATTCGTTTAAAAATATAATCTACGTTTAGCGTGTGAGAAAGGCTCTCGAAACTAATTTTAAATTGATCTATATCTACATCAACCGGTATGTTGAATTCAAGTTCACAACGCATTTTAATGTCGTCCTCTTGAGAGTAGGTATCTGATTTTAGTGAGCAAATGCTAATGTTGCTGTCGGCAAAAAAGCGCGTTACTTTACTTAGTGTCCCCGGTGTGTCGATCCCTGTGTATTCGAGGGTATAACCGGCACAAAATTCACTGGGTGTATGACTGGCGGTGCGCTTCATCATGGTAAGCAGGCCAAGTTCCATGGCTTTAGTAGGGAGTACGTGTTCAATACGGCTAATAGCTGACATGTCGCCATTGAGTAACATTATAAAGGTAAATTCGCAGCCTAAAATAGCGATACGGCTATCTATAATATTACAGTGGCAGTCGCTAACTAATTGTGTAAGTTCGCTCACAATACCCGGCCTATCTTCGCCAATAGCAGTTAACACAATTTGATGATTTGAAAATGCAGTCATGGGTTAAAATACCTAAGTTACTTGGATTATAACAACGCAATGGGCAACGCAACTAAATACACTTGAGAAGTTGCACGGCGGCGAAGTTTAACACAAAACACTCTATAAACTACAATGCGGGCTAATTAAGCGCTTTTAAAGTGCGGTGTTTCTTGTTTTTACTGGCACAGGAAAGTACCATAGCTAAAATTTGCTTATTTGCACTTAGATTTTTTCTAAGTTGAAGTGCTGAACTTTATTGCAATTAGGCAGCCAAATAATAAATGTAAAGTTAATATTGATTTTACACTGAACCAAATCGGCATAACCCACTCATATACTTGTTAAAACAATTAAAGGGTATGCTAAGGAGAAATATCTGTGCAGTATTGGATCCCAAAAGCACTTGCTGTAAGTGTATTGGTAAGTTTATCAGGGTGTAGTGTATTTACTAACGATGCACATAATGAGCGTAATTACCGCACGCATGAGCCAGTTAAAGCGCCAGCGTCTCTATCGCAACCAGCCCAAGATCCCGTTTATAAAATGGACATAGGTCAATACGATAATAACCCTGTGGCTACAAACTATCGTCCACCTGCTCAGGTTCTTACGGTAGCTAAGGGCAGCTGGGTTGAAGAAACAGATAAACTGGCTCGTGTTTATTTTGATAAAAATGATGGCATTGACGATTTAGATGAATTTGTTTGGGATTCAATTAAAGCCGTTTTAGCTGACAATAACGTAAGTGCAACCAAAGAAGATAAACTGTTAGGTGTTATTGAAACTGATTGGTATTCAATTATTAAAACAGAAGAAAGCTGGCTTTGGGGCAGTGACGAGAATGCTGATTTAGAAAAATTCAAGTTTACTATTGAAGAAAAATCACATCAGCGAACTGCGTCTTTACGTGTTGATTTAATTGATTTTAAAGGTGATAACGCATTAACCGATTTACTTAAGCAGCAATTAGAAGTGCGCGCGCTTAACCAAGTAGTGAGTGAATTTGATTACCGTTACCGTCAGTTAGAAGTCGATTTACGTAAACGCCAAGGTATTATTTCACTTGAAATGGGCTTTGATAATAAAGGCAATGCGGCACTGGTTACTGAGCAATCTTACGATGCAGTATTTGACCGTTTCTCTGGCTTTTTAGAGCGTTTGTCATTCACTATTGTTGAAATTAACCAAGATACAGGTTTAATCACAGCTGATTATAAAACACCAGAGAGCAGCGTTTGGGATTCTATTTGGGGCGACGAAGTTACTCAATTACCTATTGATGAAGGGCAATACCAAATTTTAGTGAGTAAAACTAAAGAAGGTGGTACAAGCTTAACGTGGATGGATGATAAAGGCGAAACGCTTGAACCAGGTACTATGAACGGTTTACAACAAGCATTAGAAGCGGCACTCATTCAGCGCGGCATTAAAATTTAAATAAGAATAAATTTTTACTACAAAAAGAGCGCTAAGCTCTTTTTGTGGTTTTTATAGGTTAAAAATATGTCTCAATTACCGACTTCTACGCAGTACGATTGGCGTACTTGGTTTACGTTTTTAGTACCTTCACTAATTGGTGTTTTTTTGTTTATGACACCGGTTTCTACCGGTGAAGTAATGACCATTCCTATCGCTATGATGGCTAAAGCAATGCAAGTTTTTTTTGCAGATTCAGCACAGGCTATTATTACGTTAATTATTTGCGCTACGGGCTTACTTTCATTCGTTGTAAGTGTATTTAAACCGCAAGTTATTTGTAAAATTCCACTTTTAAATCATTTATTCAACGTTAGTTGGATTTGGCTGGTTACGCGTTTATTTGGCACTGTGTTTGTGTTAATGACGCATTTAAAAGTAGGGCCACATGCCGTTATTTCTGAAAATACAGGGGCATTGGTGTTAAACGATTTACTGCCTGTATTGTTTTCGGTATTTATACTTGCTGGCCTGTTACTGCCTTTATTACTTAATTTTGGTTTGCTTGAGCTAGTTGGGACTTTATTAACGAAAGTTATGCGACCTTTGTTTGGTGTACCAGGGCGCAGCGCTGTTAACTGTGTGGCATCGTGGTTAGGTGATGGTAGCGTAGGTATTTTAATGACGGCTCGCCAATACGAAGATAAGTACTACACACAACGCGAAGCCGCTATTATCGGCACTACTTTTTCCGCTGTATCTATTACTTTTTGTTTAGTAGTTATTGGCCAAGTTAAACTTGAGTACTTATTTGCACCGTTTTATTTAACGGTATGTTTAGCGGGTGTTGTGGCTGCTATTATTGTGCCTCGTTTACCTCCATTACGCTTTAAAAAGGATGTATTAATTGATGGCTCAAAGCCTGATGCTAACGCGGAGTTAGTTCCAACGGGTAAAACACTGTTTGGCCATTCTTTAGATGTTGCACTCGCTAAAGCAGATAAAGCCCCAGGTTTTGTCGGTACTGTTAAAGAGGGCGTACATAATGCACTGGATATGGTTTTTGCTGTGTTGCCAGTGGTTATGGCTGTGGGTACTTTTGCGTTAATTATTGCTGAATACACGCCAATTTTTCAGTATTTGGGGATGCCATTCATTCCGTTTTTAGAATTACTGCAAGTACCAGAGGCTGAAGCAGCTGCACAAACTATTATGGTCGGTTTTGCTGATATGTTTATTCCGTCAATATTAGCAGCCGGTACTATTGAGAGCGATGTAACGCGTTTTATTATTGCAGCTATGAGTGTTACTCAACTTATTTATATGTCTGAAGTTGGTGCGTTGCTGTTAGGCAGCAAAATACCGGTTAATATATTTGAATTGTTTGTGATATTTATTTTGAGAACGTTAATTACTCTACCAATTATTGCTTTTATGGCGCATTGGTTAGTTGGTTAAATAGAACGATTTAATGAATTAAAAAGCCTTGATTAATCAGGGCTTTTTTGTATCTGTTGTATTTTTTATATTGGCGTTGGGCTTTTTAAACTCCTGTTTTGCAGAGAGTCTAATCAGCGCAATATTACCAATGATAATGGTAAAAACAACGGCGACAATAATTACAATATGCCAAGTTTGCATCGCAGTATCACTTAATATTTAGTACGTTTAAGTGTGACCGTTTCACGCTATAACATCAATAAAATAACTAAAAAATACAACCAATAAATTGCTTTTAAAAACGCCTAGCGATCGAAAGCGTTAAAAAATTAAGGCCTGGGTTTGGCTCTTTAAATCCTGCGTTTGAATAGTGAATAACTCTAAGTGCCACGTTGGTTTTTCCAAGGTCGGCAACAAGGCCAATACGGTCTTCAAACTGGTAGTGGGTGCTGATGTTTTTACCTGCAAATTGAGTTTCATCAATCAATGACACACCAATACCAGCTTCAACGTAAAATGGTGTGTTATTGAAACTAAACGCCGGAAACTGTAATACAGGCGACATGGCTAAAACTATGTTCGATTGTGTTTCATCGCCGTGCCGATATTCCCACATATTTACACTTGTCTCAAAATAAAATCGCGCATCACCAATGAGGCTTTGCATACTAGGCGCATGGTATTGGTAGGCTATTTTTACGCCATTGACATTACCTTCGCCTTTAAGAAAGTCTACAGCGTAACCGTGATCCGATTGGGCAAAAGCAAGTTTGCCAAAAGACGAAATTACTAATAAAAAAGAGATAAAAAATATTTTAAGTGACGTTTTCATAGATACCAATTCTGTTTAATTCAAAGTGATATCCAAATGATAAGGGCGAGCAGTTAACAAATTCAATGAGGACAAAATGCCGGTTGTTTATGAGGTGTTAATATAAAATAGTAACTACTTGAATTATATTTAGTTATTTTATTGGTGCTGTTTAGGCACTAATAAGTTGCTTATTTGCTTCTTTTTTATTGCGTATAGTTCGCGTAAATTACAATCATATTAATCACACAGACAAAACTTATTATGAAACTAATTAAACTATTACTGCTAGGCACTGCATTTTTAAGCAGTTCTCTTTTTGCACAAGAACAGCAATCCCCAGATCGACTTTTAGAATCAGTTGCTAATACGTTATTCGCCGATATAGGCAAAGTAAATGCAAAAGGGAATGCAAGTAAAGAAGCAATGTCTGAGATTGTTGAAAAACGTTTAATGCCACATATTGATGTTAAGTTTGTCTCGTTTAAATTATTAGGTAAGCATATTAAAGGGATTGAGCGCGAGCAAGCAGTTCAATTTATAGATGCAGTAGAGCATTATTTAACGGGTACTTATGCTGGTGCATTGATGAAATACACGGGTCAAAAGGTTGTATTTGAACGTAATAATGCAATAAGCGATTCTGAGTATGCAACGGTTAATACACAAATTATAGAGCCTAATGCACCAACAATAGATTTAAGCTTTAAGCTTCGATTAGGTAAAAACAATGAGTGGAAAGTATACGATATTGTTGCTGAGGGTATTTCGTTATTAAGCGCTAAGCAAAAAGAGATTATCCAACGTATTTCAGATGTAGGTTTAGAGCAAGTTACTAAAGAGTTAAAAAATAAATAACGATTTTGTCTGGCTCTGATTAAGCCCAACTCCAACCTCAAAAACAGCCAAGTACTTATGTACTTGGTTGTTTTTATAATTTCATTTATTCATCGACTTTGCTCTAGCGTGGCGATCAAGGTGTGGTAGAATATCAGTTCTTTGATTAAGCGTGGTGTCAGCTAAAAACTGTTATAACTGACCACTTACCCGAGCTACACTGGAGTTGTGTTGTTTTAATGGAAAATGTACTGATTTGGCCAAAGGAATACCCGTTACTGATTAAAGGACTTGTAGAACAAAACGGTGCCTTTATTTTAGATGCGTTAGAAGCTTGGCCTGCTTGTCGTTCTACTAATGAAGATGATGGTGTTTGCACCACTGTTTTGCCGCCTATTTATTATTTGGCGTGGCTAACTCCACTTGAACCTTTTGAAGAGTGCTTTTTTCAACATATTTCTGAATATGACGAAGATGCGCAAGCGTATATTAGTGCAGTTAAAAGCCACTACTACGATAATGAATATACCCCTGAAAGTTTAGTGCTAATGCTTTGCGAGCGATTAGAGCAGTACGCAAGTATTGCCACGCAAAATGATATTAGTACGCCTCTGTCGTTACTCGGTTTGTTTTTTAGTAAGCGTTATTTTACGTTAATTGAACATGCCTTAAATAATGGCAGTAAACTCTCTGCTGTTGACACGCTATCACTCTGGAAAGAAGTTGATTTTAGAGAACGCTTAAGTGCATTTATTCCAGAGTCTATTGCTGATTTAGATGTGCTTTGTGAACTTGCTAGCGAAAAAGTGGCAACGGGTAAAGACTATTTTACGTTGCTTACGCAGGTATCTCCTGACGTTGATTCTGTTGTTCTTTTAGAGAAAGCTTTATTAACTCACTTGCGTAAAAAAACAGCCAAACAAACCATGGCTATGCGCTTTATTGAACAAGGTGCTACAGGTGTTCTTGCCGATGAAAATAATAAAACAGCATTTATGTGGGCAGCTGAAAAAGGCTTTGTAAATGTTGTGGAAACATTACTTTCAAAGCAAGATAAAAAAGCGGCTGACAATTTAGGGAATACAGCATTACATTATGCTGTACTTGCTAAAAATGAATCATTAATGGTGTTGTTACTTAAAAGTGGCTACGACTTTAGAGCGCGTAACAACGAAGGGTTAAGCTGCTACCGTTTGGCCGTTAATATTAAGGCTAATAACTTAGTTAAATGCTTAGAACGTGACTTTGGAATTAAAGAGTTGTCGCCTGAAGGTCAATTTGATCGTATTAAAAAGGTGCATGCTTTACATGCTATTGTGACGTTGTTTTTACCGTTACAATTGTTTTTCTTTTTTGATGAAACAATTACGATAAAAAGCGAACTAACGCTTACGTTAACCATGATTGCAGTGGTGTGTTTTTTCTTTGCAACCACTCTAAAGCGTTGTGCTTTATATCCTCATATAAAACACCCTTGGGGTTTGTTTATACTTAGGGTATTTTCTTTGGTTAGTTTAGTTGCTCAGCTGGGTTTAGCTGGTATTGTGACCCTCACTGCTTTGAGTGATTTAGTTTAGCTAATGCCAACCTATAAAATATTTGAATAAATTGACCTTATATAAGCAGGTTTTTGTAAGTGTAAAAACAGTCAAATTATTTATAAAAAAACCGTGTTTAATTAACTTTAAACACGGTTTTTTTTGCTTATGGTTTACGCTATTTATTGTGCTCGTTTGCCGCTTTTTCTTCTGCAAGTTCTTCTTTAAGTTTACGGATTTTTAAACCAAGTTCTTGACCGCGATGCCGTGTATAATATGTACAACCAATAAACATGGCGGATGCAAATACAAGCTCCAATAATACCCATATCAGTTCAGCTGGCGCCGCCCAGAGCATGGTAAGCCCGTGAATAAAATACAGCATTACAATAAAGTTAGCCCACGCATAGGTGTAAGTGTTGTCTTTAATAATGCCTCTTAGTGGCAGCAGTAACGGAATGATGGGCAAAAATAAAGATACTAAGCTCGCATTACCGTTTAGAGGGGGTACAAAATACATCCACAATGGAATTAGAACAAGCAAACCTACATAGCCAAATAGTGCGGCACGTTGAAATTTTATCGTAATTGGCTTTTTAGCTGGATTGTCAGCTGTATTCATTTAAGTTTTCTCGCAATGTGAGTAAGGCGTTTACCAACGCTTTGGCATATTTTAATTTCGTCTTTGCTTAGCTGTGCACTGTTAGCGCTGCCAGCGACGTGTGTTGCACCGTATGGTGTTCCACCGGTTTGTGTTGCAAGTAGTTCGGGCACATCGTATGGCACGCCCAGTAGCATCATGCCGTGGTGTAATAATGGCAGAGATAAGTTAAGTAAGGTTGCTTCATTTCCACCATGCATACTACTTGATGACGAAAATACACACGCTGGCTTATCGATTAGTTGGCCTTTTAGCCACAAGTCGCTGGTGGTTTCCCAAAAGCTTTTTGCTTGAGAGGCCATCATGCCAAATCGAGTTGGCGTGCCAAATGCAAGGCCATCGCAATTAATTAAATCATCTTTGGTTATTACGATATCGTGTGTGTTTTTAGCTACAAACGTGCGAAGCAGTGCAGTTGCGCCTTGTTGCTCTACTGACTCCGCTATTTCATGTGCCATAGCTTCAACTGAACCGTGGCTAGAGTGATAAAGTACCACTATGGTTGTGCTCATTATAAAACGCTTAATACGTTTGCGGGTGGACGACCAATAGCAGCTTTACCGTTGTTAACAACAATAGGGCGCTCAATCAGTTTAGGGTTTTTTACCATGGCATCAATAAGTGCATTTTCGCGCGTTTCATCTTTTAAGTTAAGCGCTTTGTAGTCATCTTCTTTGGTACGCATTAGTTCACGTGCCGATGAAAAACCAAGTTGGCTTACAAGGGTTGAAATTTGCTCGTGAGTCAGTGGTGTTTTTAGGTATTCGACAATAGTTGGCTCTACAGATTTACTTTGTAATAAGGCAAGTGTTTCGCGTGATTTAGAACAGCGCGAATTATGGTAAAGAGTAACAGACATAAAATGTATCCAAATATTAAGTTTCGCCTATTTTAGGGCAAGCGCTTGCAGACTTAAAGCCTTGCAAGCTCTTTTTGTAAACGACGATATTGGGTAAGCAAGGCTTTTAATCGTTGTTGCTTTACAAGTTCTGTTGATTCTACGAAGTTAAGTGCTTTTTGGATTTCGTCAGCGGCTTTTAAATAAGCACCATATTGCGATAATACATCGGCATTAGCCTCGTGGTAGGCTGCTAGTTTATCTTGTTTTTTATAAGTGTCGGCAAGCAATTGTTTACCTAGGCTATGATCTGGCTTTTCAAGTAAAAAACTCTTAAGTATGGTCTCTGCTAATTCATATTGTTTAGCTTCCAGTGCCGAATTAGCATAATTAAGGGTAATTACTTGGTTATTAGGGCGGTAATTGTTTAACTCGGCTAAAAATTTAACCGCTTCATCGGCTTTTTCTTTCGCGATGAGTAAGTCGGTCTTTGTATCTATGTAAAATAGGTTTTTAGGATCACTTTGTAATAGTTCATCTAATATAGGTTGTGCTTCGTCAAGTTTTTTCTGATCGAGCAAACTTATAGCTAGGCCATATTTTAATGCTGTATTATCGTAATTTTTTTCACGCATTAATTTTCTAAACAGTGCTTCAGCGTTTTCAGGCTTATTGTCGTAGCGAGCTAGTACTCTGCTTTTTGCTAAGTTAAAATTAAGACTCGGTGTTAGGTAACGCACCGGAAATTGCTCAGCACGCAAGCGCACATCAGATACTCGACTTTCAGGTAATGGGTGAGTTAATAAAAATGCAGGTGGCTTATATTTGTAACGAATTTGCGCGGCTAGCTTGGTTAAAAATTCACTTGATGCACGGGCATCAAAGCCTGCATTGTTTAGTGTTTGCATGCCTATACGATCAGCTTCTTGCTCGGCTGAGCGGCTATGGGTTAGCTGGCTAAAAGCTGATTGTGTTTGGCTCGCTGAAATAATAGCAATACCTGCATCAGGTGCAACAACCGTTGCCAATATACCGGCAATCATACCAGCAATGGTCAAGGCACTGTTATCTTGTTGCTGCTGTATTCTACGTGCTAAGTGACGCTGTGTTACGTGAGCAATTTCGTGCCCGAGTACCGAGGCAAACTGGCTCTCGTTATCGGCTTGAGCAATTAAGCCTGTGTGTACGCCAACGTGTCCGCCATAAAATGCAAACGCATTAATTTCAGGGTTGTTTATCCAAAAAAATGAAAATGGAAAGCGTACGTCATTAGCATTTGCTACAAGTTTGCGGCCAATCGTAGTTAGGTACTCATCAAGTACAGGATCGTTAATTACTGGCGATGAGCCTCTTATTTGCATCATCATTACTTCGCCAATCGCTTGTTCTTTTTCGAGTGGAAGTGCTTGTAATGCTGACGTTCCTAAATCAGGAAGTGTAAAGTTGGTTTGCGCCTTTAAAGGCTCACCTACTAATAGGCCAAATGTAAGTGCGGCACTGCATAAAGTCATAAAGGCTGATTTTAGCTGCATTTTATTCCTTGTTTATTGGTTCACCAATAGCAATTTTGGCAATGTCTATTTCGTCACTACTTGCACGGCTGTCTTTTTCGCACAATTGGTATAGTTCTTTTATTGTGACTCCATCAAGCTTTACAACGTTCAATTCGCGCTGCAAAAAAGTAATAATTTTATGAACTACTTTGTGTGCATGTAATATAAGTGCTTTATCAGCTTTGTCGCCACTTTCAAAATAAAAGCCAACAAATTTATGTAATTGGTTTATTCTGATCAGGCTTTTCATTGAAATAGGATCCCATACTTTAAATTCAACAAAGCGGTTTCCTTTTATATACTGATCTATGACTACGTCTTTTGCATAAGGTTGCGCCCAAAGTTCAAAACCGCGGTCGGTAAACACTTGATGAAGTGCTATTCGAGGCTTATTCTTGGTATGGATTTCACCTAAGTTATCTTCATAGCCTTCTAATAAGTCTAAATTCCAGTTGCGTTTATTAATAAGCTGTTTAACAGCGTTGTCAAAACCATGCTCTAATATCCCCTCAGATTCGCTGACTGAGGAAGCAACTAAATGATAAAAAGGAGGTAATTCCCCCCAATTTATTTGCTTTTTAAACCAATTAATCTCTTTGAGTGTTGGATTACTTGGTAGTTGCGCTTTATTATGCGTGCCAGGCATTAACTTATCCTTACTACTAACTATGGTATACAGGATAAACCATTGCAGGGGTTGTTTTAAGAAAAAGTTACATTTGTTCACGTGTTATAAAAATAAGACCGTGATTATGTGACTTATTATTCATTTTAATAAATTGGTAAAGCGAGTATGTTACAACAAGATTTGCGAATTTATAGGTGTCCTCAACAGTTTATTCAGTTTAAATTGGGCTTGCGTAAAGCATTATCATTACAACAAAGTATCACTTTTAGTTTAAATAACGATGAAAACGTTGATGATATAGAACGATTTTTGAAAAAATATGCTTATAGTTACAATTTAAATAAACAACAAGGGTTGTTATTAGTGGAGCCATTACGTGTTTGAATATGTAAAAACATGGTACGAAAGAAAGTTTTCGGATCCTCATTCGGTTACCTTATTATTTTTATTATTGGCATCGGTTGCCTTACTTTATTTTTTTGGCTCTTTAATAGTGCCAGTACTGGTTGCTCTTGTAATCGCTTATTTACTTGACTGGCCTGTACTTCATTTAGAGCGCTTTGGTTTAAAGCGTTTTACAGCAACGGTTATTGTGATGTTGGTATTTACCGGCATTATGCTGACGCTTATTTTAGTTATAGGTCCGGTACTTTGGCAACAAACAAGTAATTTAGTACAAGAAACCCCACACATGGTAGAGCAGGGAAAGTCTTACTTGTTGGCTTTACCCGAACAATACCCTAGTTTGATTAATACTGAGCAAGTACAAGCAATTGTTGCAACAGTAGAGGCTAAAGTTATTGAGTTTGGCCAAGTGGTGTTGTCGTTTTCGCTTACTTCTTTAAAAGATGTGGTTGCTTGGTTAATTTATTTGGTACTTGTACCTTTGCTTGTATTTTTTATGCTTAAAGATAAGTTAGAGCTTACAGGAAGCGTAGCTAAACTCATTCCTCAACAACGACGCTTAATTTTGCAAGTATGGAACGAAATGAATCAGCAAATCATGAATTATATTCGCGGTAAAGTGTTTGAAATTTTGATTGTTGGTGGTGTGTCGTTTATTGCATTTACCGTTTTAGATTTACGTTATGCGGCGTTACTAGGTGTGTTAGTTGGTTTTTCTGTGTTAATTCCGTTTGTGGGTGCTGCTCTTGTGACTATACCCGTAGCGGCCGTGGCGCTATTTCAATTTGGCCTAGAAACGCAGTTTTGGACTATTTTAATTATTTACGGAATTATTCAGGCGCTTGATGGCAACGTACTTGTGCCACTGTTATTTTCTGAGGCGGTTGATTTGAATCCGGTGTTTATAATTGTCGCAGTATTATTTTTTGGTGGCTTATGGGGATTTTGGGGAGTGTTTTTTGCCATCCCATTGGCTTCATTAGTAAAAGCGCTAATAACAGCCTGGTCGTCAACCCATGAAGAGTTAAGTAACCAGAGTTAAGGTTAGGTAAACAGACTTTTAGTTTAAAAAAGAATAGTAAACGCACCTCTAGTGCTAATTGATTATTACTCATTACCTGTAAAGTTATGTACTATTGGTAATAAGATATATTTTTTAGTAATAAGGTGCGTTTTTTAATGTCAGATTTTTTATTGCACGATGAGCCAGTAAAACAAGTTTACCTTGATGCAAACGCAACCACACCTGTGTTGCCTTGTATTGCTGATGTTGTTTCTCATACTATGCAAATTTGTTTTGGTAATCCTTCAAGTCCCCATATTACAGGCATTCAAGCCAAGCATTTATTAGAACAAACACGTCAAAAAGCACGCACTGTTATCGGCGCAAGTAATGGCGATATTTTATTTACGTCTGGCGCGACAGAAGGCATTCAAACAGCAGTAGTTTCTACGCTTATTAATGCTAAAAAATACCCAGTTAAAAACCCAGTATTATTATATGGCGCAACTGAGCATAAAGCGGTGCCAAATACACTTAAACATTGGAATAGCGTACTTGACATTAACGCTGAAGTGCTTGCTATTCCAGTGGATAGTAACGGTATTTTAGACTTAGATTTTATTGCAGAGCATATTAATAATGCATTGATGATTTGCACCATGGCCGTTAATAACGAGACCGGTGTATATCAAGATTTACCCGCTATTGAGCAGGTAATTCGTAGCCGCAATAAAAATGTATCGTGGATGGTGGATTGCGTGCAAGCGCTTGGTAAACAGGCACTCGCGCTGAGTGACACAACAATAGATTACGCCCCTTTTTCGGGGCATAAGCTTTATGCGCCCAAGGGTATTGGCTTTTTATATATTCGTAGTGACAGTGCGTATACACCTTTTATAGCGGGTGGCGGTCAAGAGAGTGGAATGCGTTCAGGCACCGAAAATCTACCTGGTATTGCAGGGCTAAATAAGCTATTTAGTCTGTTGCTCGATAAATCAGACAGCACATTTAAATCAGTTGATGTACTTAATTCCTATCGCAGTCAATTACAAAGTGCAATTGTAGATACCTTTGGCAATATTACATTTAATCACGACTTTGCTTATAGCGTGCCCACTACACTTAATTTTGCTGTTAACGATTTAACAAGCAAAGAGGTGATTGATTTATTTGATGCGGCGGGCATACGCGTAAGTGGAGGCTCGGCTTGTAGTACGGGGGCATCAACAAGTTTTGTTTTAGATGCAATGGGTGCAAGCAAATGGCAAAGCGAAAACGCAATTAGACTTTCGTTTGGACCTGCGGCAACACAGCAAGATATTGATAATGCTTGTGGTCGTATTCGCGCTCTAAGAACAATATTACAAGCAAACTGTTTAATCGTGTCTGACAGTACGACACCACCGCAAGAAGTGTGCGCACTGGGCCTTACTCAATTTAGGCACCAAGGTGCATGTAGTTGGCTTTATGTGAGCGATGATAAACACGCAGTTATAATAGACCCGATTATTGAGCTTATTCCGCGTTTTGAAAAAATAGCCAATACACAAGATCTAACTATTTCAGCGGTGCTTAATACTCATCTTCATCAAGAGCGAGAGTCAGCGACTAATTTGTTAACCAGCGTTCTTGCATCAAGAGTTGTAAAAGGTGAGGTTGATTCGCTAGGTTGGCCCGTAGGCGCAGCAAATATTAGCTTAGCAAATGACGCACTTGAAAAAGTTGCTACACCTGGGCATAGCAAAGATAGCGTAAGTTATTTATTAAAAAACAGTAGTGGCGAAACGCGTTATTGTTTTTGTGGTGATTTAATTCTGCCTGCAGGACTTGGCAATACTTCCCTTATGGGTGGGGATGCAAAAGCTATGGCTCGCTCTATTTTAGTAATAAGCGAGCAACTAAATAACATTAGTATTATTTGCTCAGGGCACGACTACCAACAATGTTTTGCTATGAACTGGGCCGTTCAGCAAAGCCAAACGCCATTACTTAATGCGTTAGTGAGCGGCAGTATTTCAGTTGATGAATTTGTAATTGAAAAGCAGCAGTACGATGCTTCAAAACAAGTGAATAACACACAACTGTGCGGTTATGTAAATGCGCTACCTGAAGTAGATACACTGCAATTAAATTTTGATGACGCTAAAATAATGTTAAACACCAGCGATGTATATTTAATTGATACACGCGAGCCATACGAACACGGCGCAAATAATGTTGCCCAGTTATTTAATATACTCGATGAAAAAACATTAAATATACCGCTTAGCAGAATGGCGAATGCGGTATTTGAAGGACAGTTGAATAAAAATAACAAATACATTTTATTATGCCGCAGTGGTAACCGCTCAAAAATTGCTGCGAGTAATTTAATGCAGCTGGGTTATAAAGCTGTTTATAATTTAAATGGTGGGTTAGCGCTTAGCAATTAAACAAAGATTGTAATTTATACAAAATCGGCTTTATGGCCGATTTTTTGTTTTTAAGGTCGATTTGATCGCAAGGCAAGCAAGTACAGTACTTAGTGAATAACCATATAAAGTAATTATTGTGCTTATGAAAATTCATCAATATTTCATTTTAATCAATTAAGCTATGGCAGGTGCCTTTAAAATTATAGGTAAATTAATTTATAAAATCTTTATGATACCGGTGTCAAAAGCTAAAAATTGCGTTATCATCGGCATCTAAAATTATAAAAACAGCACCTTTTTTGCATTTTTAGTTATACTATCGGCGTTTTATTTTAGTGTGAATAAGCAATTTTTATCGTTTTTATTTTATAAAAAGCATTTTTAAATCAATTGGTTGAAAAATTTAGAGGGTATTCTCATGTCTAACCGAACGCAACTAGCAAGTTGGCAAGCACTCGAACAAAGTGCAGCTAAGATGAAACAAACACATCTGAAAACGTTATTTGCACAAGATGACACGCGTTTTTCTCAGTTTTCTACTCAAGTACCTGGCGTATTATTCGACTATTCTAAGCAACTTATTGATAACGATGTTTTTGCTAACTTAATGTCGCTTGCTAAAGATTGCGATATTGCATCGTGGCGCGATAAAATGTTCAGTGGTGAAAAAATTAATATCACTGAAAATCGCTCAGTACTGCATACGGCACTTCGCAATCGTGCTCATACACCACTCATTGTTGATGGTGAAAACGTGACACAAGCAGTAGATAACGAATTAGCTAAAATTAAAGTGTTTGTTGAAAAAGTTCGTAGCGGAAAATGGCTAGGCTATACCGGCAAAGCGGTAAAAGATGTTGTAAGTATTGGTGTTGGTGGCTCTAACCTTGGTCCGCAAATGGCAACCGAGGCATTAAAAGCACTGGCAGATGATACATTGAATGTTCATTACGTATCTAATGCTGACGGTGTACAAATTTCGTCTGTTTTAAAAGCCATTGATCCTGAAACAACATTATTTGTTATTTCGTCAAAAACATTTACTACGTCAGAAACCATGACAAACGCTAAAACAGCCGTTGATTGGTTTTTACAAACAGCAAAAGATGAAAGTACAATTGCAAAGCATTTTGTTGCAGTAAGTACAAATTTAGAAAAAACGGCAGCCTTTGGTATCAGCGACGAAAACGTATTCACTATGTGGGATTGGGTTGGCGGTCGCTTTTCACTTTGGAGTGCGATAGGCTTACCCATTGCTTTATATTTAGGCTACGACGCCTTTGAAGCAATTTTAGAAGGTGCGTTTGAAATAGATGAACATTTTAAGTCTGCGCCGTTTGAGCAAAATATACCATTAATTATGGCATTGCTTAGCGTATGGAATACCAGCTTTTTGGGCTACACAGCGCAAGCGATATTACCGTACGACCAAGCTCTGCATATGTTACCAGCTTATTTACAGCAAGGCGAAATGGAAAGTAATGGTAAGCACGTTAACTTTGCGGGCGAAACGGTACCTTACACCACGGTTCCAATTATTTGGGGCATGACGGGTATTAATGGTCAGCATGCCTTTTATCAGTGCTTACACCAAGGTAATGTAATTGTACCTGCAGATTTTATTGCATCAGTTAAACCACAAGTGAATGTTGATAAACATCACGATATTTTATTATCGAACTTCTTTGCACAAACAGAAGCGATGATGAGTGGTGTAGATGCAGCGCAAGTTACAGCTGATTTAACCGCTAAGGGTAAATCGCAAGCAGAGATTGATGAGTTATTAAATCATAAAATTCATCAAGGCAATCGTCCTACAACATCTATGTTATTAGATACTGTAGATGCTAAAACAGTGGGTCGTTTAATTGCACTGTATGAACATAAGATATTTTGCCAAGGCATTATTTTAGAAATATGTTCGTTTGATCAATGGGGTGTAGAGCTAGGTAAAGGGTTAGCATCTAAAATTGAAAGTGAACTCACTGATGAAAGCGTAAAACACGCCCATGATAGTTCGACAAACGGCTTAATGGCGTACTACAAGCAAAACCGTACGCAGTAAAAAATTCGCTTACGTAAGTAAGTAAACCGAGTACCTTTGAACGGGTAGCGCTGGAGTGCTTAGGGTCTGTATTTTTGTGAGAGGAGATACAGGGCCCCTAAGGCTCATTTAATAAGCGTAAATGATAAACAATAATAATAAATCATCAATACAGAACAATTCAGCAGGCTTTTATTTAAATACAGTTATAAAAGCCATCTAATCTAGCAATAAATAGGCATACCCGCGCATTTATAAAATGTACTGGGTATCACAACGTAGAGAGTAACTATGCTTAATCCTTTTGATATTATAATTTTTGGGGGCGGTGGTGATCTTGCGTTACGCAAATTACTACCTGCAATGTACAGAGCATATCAAGAAGGTAATTTACCTGAAGGCTCACGTATCCTACCAACAGTGCGCGAAGAATCTAAACGTGCTGAATACGTAGAAACAGCGCATAAAGCATTACAAGAATTTTTAAGCAAAGGTGAGTTTAACGCTAAAGATTGGAAAGCGTTTTCTACTTTTTTAGTGCCAGTAGTAAGTAATGTTACAGAAGCGGATGATAATTGGGATGTGCTAAAAGGCATTCTAGATGAGCACGAAAGCACTAAATCGCGTGTGTTTTATTTATCTCTTCCGCCAGCTGTATACGGCACTTGCTGTGAAATACTTTCTACGAAAGGTTTAATTACCCCTACATCACGTGTTGTTGTTGAAAAACCAATTGGCTATTGCGGTGATTCTGCTGAAGCAATTAACGGAAAAATTGCAGAGTTTTTTAATGAAGAGCAAATTTTCCGAATTGATCATTACTTAGGTAAAGAAACAGTACAAAACTTAATGGCGCTGCGTTTTTCAAACTCATTGTTTGAAAATATGTGGGATGCTAAGTCTATTGATAACATCCAAATTAGCTTATCAGAAACGGTTGGCCTTGAAAGCCGCGCTGGTTTTTATGATAAAGCCGGTGCACTTCGTGACATGGTTCAAAACCACTTGTTACAGCTACTGTGTTTAGTTGCAATGGAAGCGCCCAATAAACTTAACGCCAGCAGTATCCGAAATGAAAAGCTAAAGGTATTAGAAGCACTTCGCCCACTGAATGGTAGCGATGTTGATGAAAATATTGTGCGCGGTCAATATGTGCCTGGTGACTTAAATGGTAAAATTGTACCCGGTTATCTTGAAGAACTAAAAGAAGGCTCTAGCAAAACAGAAACCTTTGTTGCGATTCGTGCACACATTGATAACTGGCGTTGGGCTGGTGTTCCATTTTATCTTCGTACAGGTAAACGTATGGCTAAGCGCTGTGCAGAAATTGTGGTTGAATACAAAAAAGTATCTCATAATATTTACGAAGATAACGTAGGTAATATTGAGCCAAATCGCCTTGTTATTCGCTTGCAACCAGAGGAAACAATTCAACTAACGCTTATGTCTAAGCGCCTCGATAATTTGGAAATGCAACTTGAACCAGTAACAATGAATATTGAGCTTTCACAAGCTTACAGTAACGGTTTTCACTCAGATGCATACAAGCGTTTAATGCTTGATGCCGCTGCTGATAACCCGTCGTTATTTATTCATCGTGATGAAGTACGTCAAGCGTGGAAATGGATTGATCCAATTGTTGACAGATGGCAAGAAAAAGGCAAACCGGCACTTTATCGTGCAGGTAGCTGGGGTCCTGATGATGCTGATGAGTTATTGGCAGAGAAGAGCCATGTATGGTTTAACGCGGGCGATAAGGCATAAATATGGCAACATTAGTTGAGAAATTTTTTGATAATAAAGATGCGTTGACGAAAGAGCTTTCAGCAACGCTTGAGCAATCACTGCGTGATGGTATTAAAAATGATGGACGTGCTGTATTGATGGTATCAGGCGGTTCATCACCAGCACCTGCTTATAAGCATTTATCAACCCTTGATTTAGATTGGCAACATGTTGATGTTGCTATGGTTGACGAGCGTTGGGTAGACTCAAGCCATGAAAAAAGTAATGAAGCATTTATTAAAAGTACATTATTACAAAATCATGGTAGTGCTGCTAACTTTATTACTATGAAGAACACTGCTGCAACGGCCCAACAGGGCACACAAGAGTGTGAAGCGGCTTATAGCGAACTAAAAATACCATATGATGTGACTATTTTAGGTATGGGCCCAGATGGCCATACAGCGTCGTTATTCCCAAATGCAAACGGTTTAGAGCATGGTTTAACAACCACACAATCAGTGTGTGCTATTAACGCGATTGAAAGTGAAGTAACCGGTAGTATTACTGAGAGAATGACACTAACTTTAAATGCCATTGCGCAATCTAAAGTCGTTAAGCTTTTAATTAGCGGTGAAGAAAAACTCGCTGTTTATAAGCAAGCAAAAGCGGGGGGCGATGTTAATGATATGCCACTTCGCGCTGTACTTAACCACCCAAGCATAAATATTGAAGTATATTGGGCGCCTTAAATTAAAGTACCAATGTGATTTTTAAAGGCAGCTTATATAAGCTGCCTTTTTTATTTGCTCAAATTTAAGTCTAAACACTATAAATAAACGCACTCTGACTGTTAATCAATGTGAATGAGTATCCGTAGCTTGTATTAAAAATAGTCATTAAGTGTATTGTTTTTAATCTGATTTTATGTGTTTTGGTTGTGTGTTTTTTAGCAACGCTTGGATTTAGTTAAATTTTATTTTTTGATGACGACTGTCATAAAAGTTTCCCTTCCTTTTTGGTTTCAAAAGCATTAGCCTTAAGGTATTAAAAATGAAACACATAAACTAAAAATAAACGGAGCAGTAACATGGCGGAGCAACAAGTACAGCCTTTACACAACGAAAAACATGCCAACATTAAAATTAAAAATGGCATCAATGTAGAATTCATGAAAACTCAACATTTAGTGCCAGTAGTTGCACATGAGTTTGCACGTGTAGCAAACGAGTTTCCAATGTCATTCGTTAAAAATAACGAAAATGACACTTACCAAGCTGTCGCTATGTTTGGTCTTGAGCCAGGCGAAAACCTTTTTGTAGAAGATGGTAAATGGACAGCAGCATTTGCACCAATGGCATCTACTCGTTACCCACTGGGTCTAGTTAAGCACCCAGAGCAAGATCAATTCGGCATTGTAATTGATGAAGCAAGTGCGCTTGTTGGTGAAGATGAAGGCAACGCATTATTCGAAAATGGCGAAGAGACTGATTACCTAAAACGTCGTAAAGAAGCGCTTGTATCTTTTATTGAGTTTTCTCAAGTAACTGAAGCGTTCACTAAATTCCTTGCTGATAAAGAGCTACTAATTGCGCAAACGCTTACAGTAGACATTAAAGGCGAGAAAAAAGACATAAACGGTATTTACCTTATCGATGAGAAAAAGCTAAACGAGCTAAGCGATGCTGATTTCCTAGAGCTTCGTAAACGTGGTTACTTAGCACCAATTTATTCTTTCTTAACGTCTACTCATCAAGTAGCACGTTTAGCGCGTTTAAAAGCTCAACAAGCTTAATTACAAACACGTTAAATTTTGAAAAAGCGCCTTAAGGCGCTTTTTTTATGTCATTAAACTCACTTTGGTTGAAATTAAGCCCGCAACCATTCACATTGGTTTATAACTTCCCCATAAAAGAATTCATTATGAAAACACCATTATTAGCATTTTTTGCGAGCAGCTTTTTTGCTTTAAGTAATAGCGTAGTAGCTGCAGAGACTCCTTTTGCCATTGCGATTCATGGTGGGGCAGGGACAATAGAAAAAGCACGATTTACACCCGCTCAAGAAAAAGAGTATCGGGCAAAATTAACGCAAGCAGTAGAGACAGGTTATAAAGTATTACATCAAGGCGGCGAAAGCTTAGATGCGGTGACTGCAGCAATTGCAGTATTAGAGCAATCCCCTTATTTTAATGCAGGGCGTGGAGCGGTATACACTTACGATGGCGGACATGAGCTTGATGCATCAATAATGGATGGTCGAAACCGTGAAGCAGGTGCAGTTGCGGGTGTAAAGCATATTGAGAGCCCAATTAATTTAGCGCGTTTGGTAATGGATAACTCTGTACACGTAATGCTCAGTGGGCAAGGCGCTGAGGAGTTTGCTAAAGAGCAAGGTGTTGAGCTTATCGAAAATAACTTGTTTGATACCGAATCTCGTTACAAAGCACTTTTAAAAGCAAAACAAAAATTAGATAAAGCCAAAGCAACCAGTAAAGAGTACCAAGCCGCGCACAAAGCATTACCTAACTCTTACAAAATGGGCACGGTTGGCGCAGTGGCGCTTGATAAAAATGGTAATTTAGCAGCAGGTACATCAACCGGTGGTATGACGGCAAAACGTTATGGCCGCGTGGGGGATGCGCCGGTAATTGGGGCCGGAACATTTGCTGAAAATGAATCGTGCGCGGTATCAGCAACAGGACACGGTGAATACTTTATTCGCTATAACGTAGCAAGCGATATATGTGCGCGCGTTAAGTACCAAGGTAAAACCATAGCCGAAGCAGGGGATGAAGTTATAAACGGTGTGCTTAAGCCCATTGGTGGCACTGGCGGCGTCATTATTATTGATACTAAGGGTAATATTAGCTTGCCGTTTAATACCTCTGGCATGTATCGAGCTAGTAAATCGAATACGCAAGCGACCTACGTGGGCATTTTTAACGACGAATAAGCCAACGTCATTTAATTTATTCAATGTAGTTAGCGCTGAAAATAACTGTTTAAAATAAATTTATTATTCACCGTTTAGTTCAATAACAGCGTTTATATAACAAACAACCTCGCGTTATGCATTTTGTAGGATTAACCCCAGCCGTTTAATTTGATACAATTACGGCTCTTTAACTAATTTTATAAGGTATGCGGGTGGTAAACCTAGGTCAGTTGTTTGGCGAGCTAAAAACGTGCTTAAAAAAAGATCAATTCATTTTCAAAAAACGCTTACATGGCGTAAAAAAAATAACCGATGAAAACAAGCATGCCAACGCGCTTGAAAAAATAGCGGCTGATATAACCCGTAGCCAAGAATTACGCGATAAGCGCTTAGCTGGCCTCCCTAAAGTGACTTACCCTGAGCAATTGCCAGTAAGTCAAAAAAAGGAATTAATTAAAGACGCCATTGCAAATAACCAAGTGGTTATTATTGCCGGTGAGACGGGCTCAGGCAAAACAACGCAAATACCTAAAATGTGTTTAGAGCTTGGTCGTGGTGTTGATGGTTTAATAGGGCATACGCAACCACGCCGATTAGCAGCGCGTACCGTGGCTAATCGTATTGCTGAAGAAATGAAGTGTGAGCTTGGTCAGCAAGTTGGCTTTAAAATACGTTTTAGCGATCAGGTTTCTAATAATACGTATGTAAAACTGATGACTGACGGTATTTTACTGGCAGAAATTCAGCAAGACCGCTTTTTAAATCAATACGACACGATTATTATCGATGAAGCGCATGAGCGTAGTTTAAACATCGACTTTATTCTAGGTTACTTAAAAAACCTACTTCCAAAACGCCCTGATTTAAAAATAATAATTACCTCAGCGACTATTGATCCTGAGCGCTTTTCAAAGCACTTTGATGATGCGCCCATTATAGAAGTATCGGGTCGTACTTTCCCTGTTGATGTGCGCTACAACCCTATTACTGATATTAATAAAGATGATATGGAAGCGGAGGGCGATCAGCTACAAGGTATTTTTGATGCCGTTGATGAGCTGTGCGCTGAAGGCCCTGGCGATATTCTCATATTTTTAAATGGTGAGCGTGAAATACGCGATACCGCTGATGCACTTAGCAAGCGTAATTTAAAACACACCGATGTATTGCCACTTTATTCGCGCTTATCTAACGCAGAGCAAAACCGTATATTTGCGCCACATTCTCGTCGCCATATTATTTTATCGACTAACGTAGCCGAAACGTCACTCACCGTGCCGGGTATTCGTTATGTAATAGACCCAGGTACTGCGCGTATAAGTCGCTACAGCTATCGTACAAAAGTACAGCGCTTGCCAATAGAGCCTATATCACAAGCAAGTGCTAATCAGCGTATGGGTCGTTGTGGACGTGTTGAAGCGGGTATTTGTATTCGCTTGTACTCTGAGGATGATTTTTTATCGCGCCCAGAGTTTACCGACCCTGAAATACTGCGTACTAATCTTGCTTCAGTTATTTTGCAAATGTTGGCACTCGGGCTTGGTGATATGGCGCAATTTCCGTTCGTGCAAGCGCCAGATAGCCGTAATATAAGTGATGGTCTATCGTTATTAGAAGAACTACAAGCAGTAAAACCAGACAAACGTGATAACAAAACGAGTTTAACCGCTTCAGGTAGAGAGCTTAGCCGATTACCGGTTGACCCTCGTTTAGCTAAAATGGTACTTACGGCCCATAAACTTGGCGCATTGCGTGAAGTGATTATTATTGTGGCAGCATTGTCTATTCAAGACCCACGTGAACGCCCACAAGAAAAACGTGCTGCTGCCAATGAAAAGCACGGTCGTTTTGACGACCCAGATTCAGATTTTATTGCTTTTTTAAACTTATGGAATTACCTAGAAGAGCAGCAAAGCGAGCTGACTAACGGCCAATTTAGAAAGCTGTGTCAAAAAGACTTTTTGGCCTATATGCGTCTGCGTGAATGGCAAGATATTGTTTATCAAATAAGTACTGTGTGTAACGAAATGGGCATGAAAGCAACCAGCCAAGCGGCTGATGGCGAACTTGTGCACAAGGCGTTATTAAGCGGGATGCTAAGCCACATTGGCTTTAAAGATGAAAAACAAATATACAAAGGCGCACGTAATAGTCAGTTTCATATTTTTCCGGGTTCAGGTTTATTTAAAAAGAGCCCTAAATGGATCATGTCAGCAGAGCTGGTAGAAACCAGTAAATTATATGCCCGCACAAATGCAAAAATAGACATTAACTGGGTAGAGCCATTAGCACAACACCTAGTAAAACGTAGTTACACAGAACCTCATTGGGAGAAAAAGCCAGGTGCGGTAATTGCGTTTGAGCAGCAAACTTTGTACGGCCTACTCGTTGTAAACAAACGCCGCTGTGTTTATAGCAATATTGACCCTAAAGTGAGCCGAGAGCTTTTTGTACGCACTGCATTAGTTGAGCAAGAACTGGGCTTAAATGAGCGCTTTTTAGCATTTAACAGTGAGCTAATAGAAGATATTCAAGTTCTGGAAAATAAGTCACGTCGTCGTGATATTTTAGTTGATGAGCAAACGTTATTTGAATTTTACGATAAAAAAATACCCAAAGAAATTAATAACCGCGCTGCATTTTTAAAATGGTATAAAACACAAAAACAACAAAATAAGCATTACTTACACATGACTCGTGAAGAGTTAATGCAGCATGGTGCAAGTAATATAACCGAGTTTGACTACCCTGATACATGGCAGCAAGACAATATTATATTGCCGCTTGCTTATCATTTTGATCCAGGCCAAGCCGTTGATGGCGTTGCGGTACAAATACCGGTCGCGCTGTTGAATCAAGTGCAAGAAAGTGGTTTTGACTGGCACATACCCGCATTTAGGCATGAGCTAATAAGTGGACTTATAAAGTCATTGCCTAAATCGCTTCGTCGTAATTTTGTGCCAGCACCAAACTATGCTGATGCAGTGCTGGCAGCTATTGAGCCAATGCAAGGGAGCTTAATTGATGTATTAACGACGCGTTTATTGAGAATGACAGGTGTAAAAGTTGATCCAGAGGCATGGGATTTAACCGCGCTTGCACCGCATTTAAGATTGCAGTTTGAAGTACGTGATGAACACGATAAGTTACTTGCTCGTGGACTTGATTTAGCCAAACTTAAAGCAGAGCTGCAAGGTGAAGTAACCGAAACACTCTCTAAAGTAGCCGATAAAGGCATTGAAAAATCAGACCTAACACAATGGGATTTTGGTGAGCTGCCATCTTCATATGTTAAAAAACAAGGCCAATATGAGATAAAAGCATACCCTGCGCTGGTGGATAAAAAATCAGCCGCTGCAGTGGAGCTGTTTGATAACGAAGCAAAAGCGCAGCAAGCACATCAACAAGGTTTGCGCCGTTTAGTGTTATTAAATGTGCCATCGCCAATTAAGTATTTACAACAAAACTTACCGAATAAAGCAAAGCTGGGTTTGTACTTTAATCCATTTGGTAAAATAGCTGATTTAATTGATGACTGTATAGCCGCAGGTGTCGATAGCCTATTAGTTAAACACGGTGATATACGTGACGAAAAAGCATTTGAAACAGTAAAAGAGCAAATACGCGGTGAGCTCGGTGATGCTGTTGTGTCGATTGCAACGCAGGTTGAGCAAGTATTAAGTATTGCTCACGCGCTGCATAAAAAAATGAAAGGGCGCGTTGATTTAACCATGATAACGGCGCACGGCGATATAAAATCACAGCTTGAGTCACTTATATTTAAAGGTTTTGTGAGCGCGCATGGCGCAGATAAAATAACGGATTTAATCCGTTACCTAAAAGCTATTCAAAAACGCTTAGAAAAATTACCAGTTGATCCAAACAGAGATAGGTTATGCGTACTTGAACTTGATAAAGTGGCAATTGAATATAAGAAATTAACTAATAAAACACCTAAAGGGTTGCCAATTCCCCAAGAAGTAACCGCTATTTTTTGGATGCAGCAAGAACTAAGAGTCTCTTTGTTTGCCCAAACATTAGGAACTCCTTATCCTATTTCATCAAAACGCATTTTAAATGCAATAAAAGAAATAGAATAAAACTTGCATTTTCCATTAAGCTTAGTACCTTAATGGGAGGACTTATTTTTGCTTTGAGAAGGAAACGGCATACCCATGTCCTCATTGATCGAACCTAAAACACGACGGCTGCTAGTCGTCGACGACGAGTATTTTAATTATGAAATTCTTAAAGCAGCACTCACTGCTAAATTTGATGTGAGCTATGCTGATTCAGGTAAAAGTTGTTTAGCATCAGCGGTTGCTAATCCACCTGATATAATTTTACTTGATGTGTGCATGCCAGGACTTGATGGTTACGATACATGTCGTATGCTAAAACATACCCCGGAGACAAAAAATATACCTATTGTTATGGTATCTGGCCTTGAGTCGGAGTTGGAGAAAAAAGCCGGATTTGACGCAGGATGCGACGCTTATGTAGTAAAACCATTTTCAATGAGTGTATTGTTAGAGCAAATTAATACAATAGTATAGAGGGATTTATGTTCACAGATGACAAACGAAACTTTAGACGTATGCAGGTAAATGCGACTGCAAATTTAACAACAGTAGAGCCAGTAGCTGGCTTGAATTATACGGCAGAGTGTGTTGATTTGAGCGCGACAGGGTTATCATTGCATTTGGATGATTTACTTGAGCCAGATACTATTTTAACAGTTGATATAGCGTCTACTCACCCTAGCATTGCACCGTTAAAAGCAACGGCTAAGGTAATACGTGCCAGCAAAGAAGATGATGGCACAATAACAGCAGGCCTTGAAATCATTCAGTTTAACTAATTAAATTGAATGATTAGATATTAAAAAACCTTACAAATTAAGCCTTTTAAGTAAAAGCCTTCAGGGTAGCTACCCGCAATTGGGTGATCGGCTGCTTGATTTAATCGCTCCATTATAAGTAGATCTTTGCCCGCATCAAGAGCCGCATCAGCAACAACTTTTTGAAATAGGTTTTGCTCCATTAAGCCAGAGCAAGAGAATGTCAGTAGTGTTCCACCTGGTTTTAGTATTTGCATAGCAATCATGTTGATGTCTTTATAACCACGACACGCGCCCGTTAGCTGCGCTTTATTATCAGCAAACTTTGGTGGATCCATTACGATGGTATCAAACTGTCTGCCTTCGTCGCGGTATTGACGCAGCAACTTAAAGACATCTTGCTTCACAAAATCAACTTTATTTAAGTCTAAGTTATTATGCTCAACATTACGTTTAGCAGTATCTAACGCTGGTTGCGATACATCAACGTTAGTGACATGCTCACACCCGCCACGCAAAGCGTACAACGAAAATGTACCTGTGTAACTAAAACAGTTAAGTACCGTTTTGTCTTTTGAAAAACGCTCAAGTGCAGCACGGCTATCGCGTTGATCTAAGTAAAATCCGGTTTTATGACCTTCAATTATATCGACTTCAATTTTTAAGCCGTTTTCTTCAATAAGTACAGGTTGTGTTGGCTCATTACCCCAAAGAACACCTTTAATTGGCTCCAAACCTTCTTTTGTACGTACTTCTACGTCTGAGCGCTCGTATATGCTAGAACCTGGAAAAATAGCCATTAACGCGCCAACAATCTCGCCTTTATGACGCTCGGCACCCGCACTTAGTAACTGACAAACTAGTACATTATCAAATTTATCGATTGTAACGCCTGGTAAGTAATCAGACTCAGCTGCACATAATCTAAAGCCTGTTAATCCGCCTTCTTCTATTACTTGGCTCCGTGCTTCTAATGAGCGACGTAAACGGCGTTCAAAAAAGTTTTGATCGATGATTTCTTTTTCGTCAAAGCTCCAAACACGTGCACGAATTTGTGAATGAGGGCTATAAGCAGCAGTTGCTAAAAACTTACCTTCGCTATCGTGAATCGTTACTGTGTCGCCTAATCCAGGTTTACCTTTAATTTTTTTGATGGCTTTTGAAAATAACCAAGGGTGTTTTCTTTTTAATGATTTATCGCGACCAGCTTGTAGGTAAACGGCAGATGACATAAGGCTTCTCAGTAGTAATAAATAAGCGCTGTATTTTAGTCAAGCAGCGGGCAACATACAATGAATGTTTTGCAAGAGGGCTATAAAGCACGGTAAAGTACTAATAATTCACTTATTAATTAGCTTTTGGAACCTGAAAGTGCCTGACGCCGTTTTAAGCCCCGATTTACAAATACTTAATTCACAATGCAGAGAATTTATAACCTCTTTAGTGCATGCCGATGTGGCTCACGATATTACGCATATAGAGCGAGTGGTGCGCGTTGCAATAAAACTATGTAATGCAGAGCAGGCTAATATGTCAGTTGTATTACCTGCAGCGTGGATGCATGACTGTGTGGCGGTGGCTAAAAACCACCCTGATCGTGCAAAAGCCTCTACTATGGCAGCAGATAAGGCACTGGAATTTTTAAAATCGATTGATTATGACGAGTCACTTTTTGATGATATTCATCATGCTATTGCGGCTCATAGCTTTAGCGCAAATATAAAAATTAAAACAGTTGAGGCACAAATAGTACAAGATGCTGACAGAATGGATGCACTAGGTGCGATTGGAGTGAGTCGATGTATGAAAGTTGGCGGCTCAATTTCTCGGTTATTGTATAACCCAGAAGACCCTTTTTGTATTGAACGAGAAGCTGATGATAAAAAATATACACTCGATCATTTTTTTATAAAACTATTACATATTGCTGAAAGCATGAATACCCCATCAGCTAAAGCAGAAGCGAATAGGCGTACAGCTTACATGCATGAGTTTTTAGAGCAATTAAAGTCAGAAATTGGTGAGTAACGTGGATAATAAAAATATGCCTAAATTGTCAGGTATTGATCATTGCCATTTAAATGTAGATAACTTGGTTGATGCCGTTAAGTGGTATGAGCGTGTTTTAGGTTTTAGTGTAGTACCCGAGCTTGCCTTTTGGGATGAGGACGGACGCGGCCCTTTAACACTTGAAGATACTTATTCAACCACTCGTTTAGCACTTTTTGAAGGTGAGGGGCGCAGTAAAGGAATTGCATTTTTGGCAACAGGGGATCAATTTATACAGTGGCTTAGTCATCTTGAAAGTTTAAATATAAAAGCGGTTCTTGCTGATCATGGTGTAACGTTTTCAATGTATTTTAAAGATGACAGTGGTAATAGCCATGAGATCACATCACATGACTACTCGTATATAAAATTTTACTATCCATCGGTTAACTTAGGTTCGCATTCATCTAAAAAAAGCTAATGTAGTTAATCCTATAATTCCCATTATATGAATTTATGTGTAAGTTTTTATCATACTGCTATCACTTTGAATAATATCTAATTGGGGTTTATTCGCTGCTTTTTTGTTTCAAGTGAAACTGTATTTTTTAGCAATTATTTGTGCTTGTACAGTTAACATAAGTGCCAGACATGCGCTGTTTTTAGGATTCAACCTAAAGGTAATTTACGTTTTGTCGCTGCACAAATATAGGTGAAAATCGTGATCAGGACGCAGAAGCTTTGCTAGGTTTTTACTTGTTTTCACATGGATGTAAGTCAGTAAGGTAACGCATGAAAAGTTACCGACCCCACTAGGTGACACACCTCACGCAGCGATTAAATCGCTCTTAGATAAAATGAACTTTAATATTGTAAGGTCAGCAAGGCTTGGTCTTCTATTATCGTTTGAAGCAGTTAGATATAAAGTTTTCACTTAGTTATAGACCTGTTTTTTATTATTAATTAGATCCCATACTTAAGCCTATTGGTATAAAATATTAGAAATTTCGTGTTGGTTAAATGTGGTAGAACTGTTGTTTGAGTATCAATTAAAGCGAAGTGCCCGACGTAAGACTGTTGCTATTAAAGTGCACCAACGGTCAATAACCGTTTATGCGCCTCATTATGTTCCTAAAAAACAGTTGGATTTATGGTTGGTTGAGAAACGAGATTGGGTAAATAGCCAACTTGATAAACAGATTAATATTGCAGACTCAAAGCAATATCCACTCGAAACACATAAAATTCTAATTTTCTCAAATCTTATAGACATAACGTTTGAACACGCTTTGCATTCTCAAGTTATAGAGCATGAGAATACATTAAGCGTATTGTGTTCTTCTCGAGTGAGCCATAAAAAATTGAAGTATAAAACATTACTTGAGGCGTATTTAACTGAAAAATTAGGATTATATATTGATATGCGTCTTGCCCACTTTTGTAAACTAATGGAGGAACCTTTACCGAATGATTTACGAATACGTATCTATAAACGTAAATGGGGGAGTTGTAATAGTAAACGTGAGCTTACGTTTAACTTACTCTTGATTGGAGCCAAAAAATCAATTATAGACTACGTCATAGTCCACGAGTTGGCGCATTTACGTCACTTAGACCACAGTCGTGTATTTTGGCAACGTGTAGCTAAGTTTTATCCGGATCATAAGATAGCATCAGATTGGTTAAAGAATAATGGACAAAGTTTACAGTGGGAATTTTAAAAAAATATTGAAGTTTAAAATATAAGGTATTTTAGAAGAAAAGTGGTGGAGGGAGCTGGATTCGAACCAGCGAAGGCTGAGCCGTCAGATTTACAGTCTGATCCCTTTGGCCGCTCGGGAACCCCTCCACACTAATTTTGTTACACTTGGCCCCACTTAACTTAGCGGTAAGAAAAGTGGTGGAGGGAGCTGGATTCGAACCAGCGAAGGCTGAGCCGTCAGATTTACAGTCTGATCCCTTTGGCCGCTCGGGAACCCCTCCAGTGCAACGGCGCTGATAATAGCAAAACTTATATTTAAGTAAAGAAAAAAGCTAAAGAAAAATGAAATAAAGCCGATAAATATCTATTACCTACAATAATCGGCTAAAGTCTATGCAAATCGACGATTTGTTAATCACAGAGAGTCAACTAAGTACACGGTTGAATAAAAGTGTACACGAACAACGTCGAGGAGAGTTTTCTCTTTTATTGGCAATGTTATCCCACGATGCGCTTGATTTTAGTCAGTTCCATTTTCCAAAAACAGATATTGAAAACCCTATTGTTGAAGAAGAGACACTTCGTAAGCAATTTGGTTCGGGTCCGAAGCAGCCTTTAGCACCGGATGAGTTTAATATGTTGATTGGGCAACACAACGCCGCTTTATTATCAAATGTGGGAGGGCATGCAGGTATGAGCGATATTAAGTTACGACACTGCTTAAACCCTGAACCACTTTCAATAAGAAATGATTTAGCTCATATTCCACTCAATGTGCTTGATAATTGTGAGCTAGCTGTGCGCAGACGTATTAAGAACAAAGAGACTCAGCTATCGCATCCGCAAATGGACGTAGCTTCATTCTATGATGGTCTTAATGATGAATCATTACATCAACCGCTTCACTTAGCTACAGCATAATATTGACCTACAAAATAATTTATCTATCTACGATTTCAAATCAGCTTATGTCAGGCCCAGTAAAACAAGCTTTAAATGGTCATTTTTATAATAATGATGGCTAAAAAGAGAGGCTTTGTAGCTATTTATAATGTTAATTGCCTAAAAATTGATTTAGTTTAAAAAAACCATCCAAAAATTTAATGCAATTGCTATAATGATGTCAAATGGTATGACATGAAATGCCGTTATCATTAAACCAAGGTAATTAGGAACGTAATGAAGAAAACATTCACGCTGAATCACGAGAAAATCAAATACCCTCGTATGGTCGATGCTGCAAAGCACGAAGTGAAAAAATATTTGAAAAGAGAACGTAATAAAACGCTACCTGAAGATGCTGATTACTGGGCATTTGACTGTAAGTTTGGTAATACAGCTGAAGATGCTCAAGTAGTGCACGTTGCAGAGATTAGCAATCATATCAGCGACATCGAAAAGCAAGATTTAAAGTCTTTCTACGTAGAGATTTTAGCAAAGCCGGCACAGCGTCAACAAGCTGATTTAGATGACGACGAGTAACTTTTAAATTTTAAGTACTCGTAAAGTAGAGATGGACCCAAGTGGTCCATTTTTGTTATGTGGGTTTTAATATCAATCTGAATAATACTAACCAACCAATCCGCAATAATGCTTAATCAGTTTGAGGGATTAAATCTGACGCTAACGGCGTTAAAAATTTCTGATATAGGACAATTAAATAACGATTTTTTGTCTTGTTATCGACACGATTCAGTTATCTAAAAATAGATCACTTAATTAAAAGAGTTGGTATAAGTATTTGAACAATATAAATTATCTAATAACCCTATAATACCAACCTGCATAAATCTTTGATCAATTTAACGAATTAAATTGCACTATAACGTCGTTAAAAATTTTTTATTTA